>JASHYQ010000201.1 GCA_030042955.1 Thermoplasmata archaeon | reverse complement strand
ACCCACGACGGACACGTCGTTTCCGCGGGACTTCTCTACGAGCACCTCGGCGTGGCGGGCCTCCACTTCATCGCCACGCGACCGGGGGAGCGGGGGCAGGGAGCGGCGTCGGCCCTCGTCACCGGGGTCTTCGGTGCCAGCGGGCCGGGGGCCCTTCCGCACGGTTTCCTCTTCGCGGACTCGCCGCGCCTGAACGCTCGCCTGGCGAGCCTAGGCTTCAGGCTCCTGCGCGAGTACGTGGTCTACGAACTCCCGCCCGAGGCCGAGCTCGCCTTGCCTTCCGTCGGGCCCCCCAATCCTCCTCGGTGGCGCCCGCCACGGGCGAATCCACCCTCGGAGCCGCGGCCCTAGCGGGTCGGAGGGGGGCTCAGGCCTCGCGGCGCGACGAGCCGCTCGTGCGCATGCCCTGGAGCTTCAAGCGCTGCTCCAGGGAAGCGATGGTCCGGATCGTCGCGAGGACCGTGTCCGCGTTCAGCGAGATCGAGTCGATCCCCTCGCGGACCAGGAACTCCGCGAACTCGGGGTAGACGCTCGGTCCCTGCCCGCAGATCCCGACCGTGCGACCGGACTCGTGCGCGCCCTCGATCAGCATCCGGATCGCGTTGAGGACCGCGGGGTCGCGCTCGTCGAAGTAGCCCATCCGTCCGAGTGTCTCCGAGTCCCGGTCGGCGCCGAGGACGAGCTGCGTGAGGTCGTTCGACCCGATCGAGAACCCGTCGCAGTGCTTGGAGAACTCGCGGGCGAGCAGGACGGTGGAAGGGACCTCCGCCATAAGGTAGAGCTGGAAGTCCCGGGAGCGCTTCAGGCCCTGGGCCCGCATCATCTCGGTGATCTCCTCGAGCTCCCAGGTGTTGCGGACGAACGGCAGCATCACCATGGCGTTCTTGAGACCCATCTCGGTGCGGACCTTGTGGATGGCCTCGAGCTCGCAGAGGAAGGCTGGCTTGTAGACCGGAGAGATGTACCGGGAGCACCCCCGCCAGCCGATCATCGGGTTCTCCTCGACGGGCTCGAACTCTTCCCCGCCGGGCATCCCGCGGTACTCGTTGGTCTTGAAGTCGGAGGTGCGGATGATCACCGGCCGGGGAGCGAACGCCCGGCAGACCTTCCCGACCCCGTCGGCCAGCCGCCGAACGAGCTCGTCTCGCTTGCCCTTCTTGATCAGCGCGAGCGGATGCTCGCGCACGTGCGCGGTGAAGATGAACTCGATCCGCAGGAGCCCGACTCCCGAGACCGGGAGGTGCGCGTACTCCTCCGCCTTCTCGGGGACGCCGACGTTGACGTAGATCTTCGTCGCGGTGATCGGCGCGCCCTCTCCGCCGTGGCCGTGGGCTGCGCCGGCCGTAGCCGCCGCGGCGGCCGCCGCGGAGACCTTCGGGAGGTGGAGCCCCGCGGTGACGATCCCGCTCTTCCCGTCGACGGTAACCTCCGTGCCCTCGGCGATCTTCTTCGTCGCCTCGCGGGTCCCGACGACGCAGGGGACGCCGAGCTCCCTCGAGACGATCGCGGCATGGCAGGTCATGCCCCCCTCGTCCGTCACGATGGCGGCGGCCCGGCTCATCGCCGGCACCATGTCGGGGGTCGTCATCGTCGTGACCAGGACCTCGCCGGTCTGGATCCGGTCCATCTCCTCGGCGCCCCGAAGGATCCGGGCGACCCCTCCTGCCACCCCGGGGGAGGCTCCGAACCCGCGGACGAGGGCGAGCGGCTCGCCTCCCTCGTGCGCGGCGGGGGAGGCGGGGTGGGCCGCGCCCGGTGCGGTGAAGGTGGGGATCGTCGTCACGGGACGGGCCTGGACAATGTAGAGCGAGTCTGCGTCGGCGCACCACTCGATGTCCATCGGGCGCCGGTACTGCGACTCGATGACCCGGGCGAGGGAGACGAGCCGCGCGAGGCGATGGTCGGGTAACTTCTGTGCGCCCTGGGCGTCCGCCGGTACGTTCTCACGTCGGTTCCCTCCACCTTCAGCTCGTACGACGCGTATCCGCTGCTCGGATATCTGCTTGTGGACGACCTTCAGCGACGCACCGTCCACGACGTAGTGGTCGGGGGTCACTTCCCCACCGACAATCGACTCGCCGAGCCCCCACCCGGCCTCGACGATCATGTGGTTCTCGCCGGTGTTCGGGTCCTTGGTGAACAGGATCCCGCTGACGACCGAGTCGACCATCTTCTGGACGAGGACCGCGAGGTGGACGTCGAGGTGGTCGAACCCCTTCCTCGCCCGATAGACGAGGACCCGGGTCGTGAACAGCGAGCTCCAGCACCGCTTGACCGCGGCGAGGAGCGGGTCGACCCCGGTGACGTTCAGGTAGGTATCCTGGAGACCGGCGAACGAAGCGCCTTCGAGGTCCTCGGCGGTCGCGCTCGAGCGGACCGCCGAGAAGCGCACGTGGTGGCGAGCGGTGAACTCCTCGTAGGCGGTCACCACTTCGGCCCGGAGCCCGGGCGGGAACTCCGTGCGGTCGAACGCCTCCCGGATGCGCCGCGACGCCCCCTCGGTCGTCTCCGGCTTCGCCGGGTCGACCTCGTCGAGGATCTTCGCGACCTCGCTTTTCAGCGAGGTCCCGGCGAGGAACGCTCGGTAGGCGTCCGTCGTGATCACGAAGCCGGGAGGGACCGGCAGTCCCTGCCGGATCATCTCGCCGAGCTTACCCGCCTTCCCGCCGACAAGCGGGAGGTCGGCGTCGGAGACGTCCGCGAGGTCGAGGATGGTCGGCATCGGACCCTCAGCCGGAGGACCGCTCGAAAGTGTAGGCGACCAGGTCGGCCGCGGGGGAGTACGGATGGACCACGTGTCGCTCCCGCAGACGCCACGCCGCGGACCCGCCGAGCCGCTCCACCAGCGAAGCCGGGCGAGATCCCTCCTCGGCCCGGTCGGTCACTTCGTAGAAGAAGAGACGACCGCCGGTAGACACGGCGTTTCCGACCGAGGGCAGGTACTTAATCCCTTCGTGAGGGAGATTCAGAATCACCCGGTCGACGCGCTCCGCGCCGTCAAGGAATCGCTCCACCTCGACCTTGAGGGGTTCCACTCTCCCGCCAAAGGCGTACCGGGCGGCCGTGAGGCGGAGCAGTTCGATCGCCCAGGGGTTCGAGTCGACCGCGACCACGCGCGCTGGCTGCGCTACGTGGGCGATCGTCAGCGCAAAGGGACCCACGCCGCAGCAGAGGTCGTAGACCCGGTTCCCGACGTCGACCTCGGCCGCGACGCGGGCGTGCTCTCGGGCCAGGCGGGGGGAGAAGTAGGCCCTCTCGAGGTCGACCTCGAACTCGAGGCCGTTCTCCCGATGGCGGGTTCGCCACGGCCCCGAGCCGGCCAGTCGGAGAACCTCCCTCCGCCGCTCCGGTCCATGCACGCCGAAGTCGGCCCCGACCAGGCGTGCCCCGGGCACGAATCGGAGGAGAGCCTCGCCGACCTCGCGACCCCGGGGGGCCAACGAGGTCGGGAGGCGGAGGAGGACGATCTCTCCGATCACGTCGTACGACCGGGGGAGCGCCTCTCGGTCCTCGACGGACCAGGTGGTGAGCAGGTCTCGGTAGTCCTGCGGGCCGCGGTCCGCCGCGAGCGCGAAGTCGCGCTCGAGCAGGGTACCCTCCTCGGGCGCTACGGACGCTTCGTCCGTCAGCGGAAGAAAGATCCACTCGCCCTCTTCGAGGATCTTGAGGTCGCCGCGCAGCGCGCGGGCGTCCCGGAGGCGCTGTCGGGCACGCTCCCCTTCCGAGCGGGGGACCCGCAGCGCCCGGCTCTTCATGCCGGGGCGAGCGAACGGGTGCCAAAGAGCCTTGGCAGGACGTCCGCGCCCCGGAGGGTACCGAGCGCGCCCTTCGCGGCCGCAGGCTCCCCGAACGTCACGTCCG
>JASHYQ010000200.1 GCA_030042955.1 Thermoplasmata archaeon | reverse complement strand
CTTCGAGGATTTCTGTACCGTCAGCGGGGCCGTGCGCGAGGGGATCCCGATCGACGCCCGGGTGGCACCGCCGGGCTAGCGGGTCAGGCGAGCACCGGCTCTTCAGGCACGACCGGAATGGTCTGCCTCCGCCGGGGCGGTTCTCGGGGCGCGAGTTGCCGTTCGGTGGCTCGCGCCCGAACGGCCTCTAACCAGAGGAGGTACTCGGCCTGCTCCTCTTCCGGCATGTCGCACATGACGCCCCTTAGCATGTCCGGAAGCATAAATCGCTCGAATTTTGCCCCGGCAGCCAGAAAGTTCGTACTACCGAGGCTTGAAGCGGGGTGCCAAGGCGCTTAATGGACCGTGATCGGGTCGAAGTGGACGGCCGCGCGCCGCGGGGGAGGTCCCGTCTCCCGGTGACCGCCACCTCCTACGCCATCGGCTCGTCTCTCGTCGTCCTGACCGCGCTGCTCGCCTTCCTCTGCGTTCGGGGCCTCCGGCGCTACTCCGAGAACCGGGCTCCGCCCCAACTGATGTGGGGCCTCGGGTTGGCCTTCGCTGCGGCCGCGATGGGCATCGAGGCGGTGGTCTATGTGGGGATGGCCTCGGTCCCCCTCCTCCAGGCGTACGTCTTCCTCTCCGCCGCGATTGTAGGCGTCCTCTCCCTCGGGGCGACGCGTGTGCTTCGCCGTCCCCGGGTCGAGCGCTTGTACGCTTGGTACATCGCGGCGAGCTGCGCCGTGGTCGCCGTGGTCAGCTTCCTGGTCCCGCTGCCCCTGGGCATGGTCACGAACGGCATCATCACGGGGGACCCTCCCCTCCTGCTGATCGTCCTGTCCACGCTCGTGACCGGGCCGGCGACCGTCGTGCTGCTCACCGCGTCCGTGGTATCCCTCCGCCGCAGCCGGCGGTGGCAGACGATGCTCATGATCGCTGGAGCACTGATCCTCGGGGCGGGGGGCACACTCTACATCGCCTCCTTCCCCGTTGCCCTCTACTACGCCGAGTTCCTCGGGATCATCTGCCTGTTCTTGGGACTGGTCAGCCTGCAGGGAGTCTCGAGCCCGGCACCCGCAAGTGCCCACGGCTCCTCGACGTGACCGACGGGGCATTGGGAGCATCCATGGGACTCCGAACGGGCCGGCGGGCCCGGCGTTCGACCTGCGACCGGATGACGAACCCTGGGCCATCGTTCGGAGAGAGACTATAGGGGAGGGCCCGGTCGCTGGACCGGTGGAGCTGCCATGGAGAGACCCGGAGGTCAGAACCCCCAGGCCAAGGGAGCCCGCACGGTACTGGTGGCCGGGGCCGGAGGATTCCTCGGGAAGGCCATCACGGCCGCCTTGGTGGCCGAGGGTCATCGGGTCCGGGGGTTGGTCCGCGACCCCACCAAGAGCGACCTCGTGCGCCGCGCTGGCGGCCAGCCGATGGTCGGGGATGTGCTCGAGCCGTCCACGCTTCGCGCGGCCATGGAAGGGTGCGACTCGGTCGTCCACGTAGCCGCCCAATACCCCGGCCCTGGGATACCCCCCGAGATGCCGCGACGGGTCCGGGTGGAGGGGGTCCGCAACCTAGCGGACGCCGCGCGTGCCGCGGGCGCCAACCGGCTGCTGGTCTGCTCGGGCTACTGGGTGTATGCGGGCCAGCCGGGGGTCCTCGTAGACGATTCGCCTCTCGACCCGCGGGGGGAGTCGCTGGTCAACTACGAGGCGGAACAGGCCGGGCTCGAAGCGGCAACCCCGGGGCAGCTCGACGTGGTCGTGGTGCGACCGGCGATGGTCTACGGCGAGGGTTCCTGGTTCCGGGTCATGGTCAACTCGATCCGCAGCGGGTCCTATCTCTACCCTCACCCGGGCACCAACCTCTGGTCGATGGTGGAGCTGAGCGATGCGGCCCGGGCCTTCGTCACGCTGCTCGAGCGAGGGAGGTCCGGGGAGGCGTACTTGGTGGTCGACGATGCGCCGATCATGATTCGGGATCTCACCGCGCTGGTGGCGCGAGAGTTTCACCTCCATCCCCCGGCCGGGGTCCAGCGGGAGATCCTCGAGCATGCGGTAGGCCCCGAGGTGGCGTATCACCTGGCCGCCAACCGGGCCGGTTCGAACCAGAAGCTTCGAGGCCTGGGGTGGGTTCCTCGGTACGGAGACTGCCGAAAGAGAATCCCCGCGGTGCTCGACTCCCTCGCCTGACGCGTTGCCGACCGGCTTCCCGGTGCCGGTCCGCCTACGGTCGTCCCCTGCGTGCCGGAGGGGCCGGACCGTCTTGGCGCGCCCTCCGGGCGCGGGGTGGTTAGAAGGTTCCGTTCATCTCGGCGATCCGGTGCTGGCCCGACGGAGGCGGCGGTGGAGCTCGGGGTCCGAGAGGCCGTCGACCTCCAGGACCTTGGCCCGGGACCGGCCCGCCCTCGCCCATCGGACCTGCTCCGTGCTCACGCCGAGCCATCCCGCGACGAGGAGGCAGATCGAGTCGTTGGCCGCGCCGCCCGCGGCCCGGGCCTGACAGGCGACGACCCAGCGGCCACGCCACGGGTCCCAGCTGAAGTGGTCGTGCGAGCTTGCGGGACGGGCCCAGATGGCGATCCGTCCCACTGCTC
>JASHYQ010000199.1 GCA_030042955.1 Thermoplasmata archaeon | reverse complement strand
GATCGCCGCCATCAGCGGGCTGAAAGTCATCTCACGAACCTCCGCGATGAAGTACAAGAACACCGAGAGGACTCTTCCCGAGATCGGCCGGGAGCTGAACGTCGGCTCGGTCGTGGAAGGTAGCGTTCGCAAGGCGGACGGAAAGGTCCGGATCAGCGTACAACTGGTGGACGCCCGCACCGACGAACACCTTTGGGCGAACCAGTACGACCGGGAGCTGAAGGATATCTTCGCCATCCAGGCCGAGATCGCGACGCAAACAGCCGCATCGTTGAAGGTCACCCTCCTCCCCGCCGAGGCGCGTCGGATCGCAACCAAACCGTCGGTCGACCCGGAGGTCCATGCGCTCTACCTCCGGGGTCGATTTTACGCCAACAAGAGAACCGAGCAGGGCCTGAACAAGAGCATCGACTACTTTCATCAGGCGCTCGAACGGGACCCCACGTACGCCCGGGCCTACGCCGGGGTAGCGGACGCGTACATCCCACTCGGGTACTACTGCTATCTCGCCCCCTCGGTGGCGATGCCCCGGGCGAGGGCGGCCGCGGAGGCGGCCCTCCAGGTCGATCCAATCCTGGCAGAAGCCAAAGCCTGTCTCGGGGCCGTCAAGTGGCTCTACGAGTGGGACCATGCGGGCGCCGAGAAAGAGTTCCGAAGCGCCCTGCGCACGGACCCCGGGTACACCCGTGGCCAACAGCTGCTCGCCGAGCTCCTCATCGCCCTGGGCCGGTTCGACGAGGCCAGGTCGGAACTGAAACAAGCCCTCGACATCGACCCCCTGTCCCTCTCCGTCAATCTCGCGGAGGTACAGCGTCTCTACCTAGCGCGTCAGTACGACGCCGCGATAGACCAATCTCTCAAACAATCGGAAATGGACCCGAACTACTTCCCGGCCCATCTGTTTCGGGGTATGGTGTTGGGACAGCAACATCGGTTCTCCGAAGCGATCGGCGAACTGGAAGCCGCGAGAACTCTGTCGAACGGGAGCGGGTGGGCGGTGGCCACCCTCGGAGAAGTGTACGCTCTGGCCGGGGAACGCGGCCGCGCCGAGGCCCTTCTGCGCGAACTGGAGGGCCGGTCGATGCGGGAATACATCTCGCAACTCCTCGTCGCCGGTATCTTCGTTGGCCTCGGAGATCCCGATCGGGCGATCGCGTGCCTGGAACGGGCGGTCGCCGACCGGGATCCCAACCTGATTCGCTTGGGCTTTGACCCGTACTTTGACGGTCTTCGCTCGGATTCCCGATTCCAGGACGCACTCCGTCGTGTCGGGTTAGGACGGTGACGACGCTGGACCCGACCGGTTCCCCCTCGGCGAATCGGTCGCCCGTTCGACTTCCTCGGTTCAATGCCCGGAGGGCGTATCCCCAGGCGGTCCGGTGACGCGCCGGGCGTACTGGTCTACCGAGGTCAGGTGGATTGCGAACTCCTTCGAAGTCTTCCGCATGTCGATTTCGTCTCCCTTGGAGACGGAGAGGCAAAGAGACGCGAAGGACTTCTGAAGGGAGTCCTGGGCCCCGTCGAATTGGGATTGCAGCGCCGGGACAGGAACTGTCTGGATCGTGAACCTCTTGCCGGTGTGGCGTTCGAAGATTTTCACGACGTCGTTCGGGGATAGGGCGTCGGGGCCACCGAGCGGAATGACTTGGTTCTTGGCTGCAGGATGGTCCACGGCCGCAACCGCAAAGGCCGCGACATCGGGAAGCGAAATCCAGCTGATTCTTTTGAGCCCGTCTCCGTAGACCGTGGCCTTCGAGTTCAGGTAATCGAAGCCGAGCGTTGGACTCAACCAGACTTCCATGAAATACGTCGGCCGGAGGATCGCGTATTCTAGGCCGCTCTCCTTGAGCCGTTTCTCCACCTCCCGTTTGGCGCTTCGCAACGGATTCGAATCGTCCAGGGAAAACGAGACGTACACGAACCTTCGAACGTGTGCTTTGGCCGCGACCTCCACGAGGCTGATCTGACCGTCACGGTCGACCGTCTCTATCGTGTCCCCAGGCTGGCGGGAGAACGTGGTACTGGCCGTGGTGAGGACGACGTCTTCGCCCTTGCACGCCTTTTCCAGCGACCTCGGGTCGCGCAGGTCGGCCGTGACCAGCTCCGCCCCCATCGACCGCAGTCGGTCGACCTTGGCTTTGTCCGCGCTCGGTCGGACGACGGCCCGGACCTTATGGCCTCTCTTCACCAACTGCGCGCAGACCTCAGAGCCCAGGAATCCTGTGGCGCCGACCACTACGACCTTCACTTCGTCCCCTCTCGGACCGCGGACCCGAGCGCGTCAACGAACCGTACCGGCCACCGGTATTTACTCGATTGCGACCGCGCCTGAACTCGGCGGGTGGAGGCAAGGGGTCGGGAGATCGAGGAACGGTTCCCGGCTCTGATTCCGTCGGACTTATCGGTATCACTTCTCCACGGACGAAGCTTCCACGTTGCGACGGACTTCGCCGGGCCGGTACGGCTGGGGATCGGCTTCCGAGCGGCGGTGCATCGACCAGTTCTTCGAGCTTCCCGGGTCCCGTGGGATGGTCGGACGAGCGCCGGCCTACCTCGCGGTCGGAGTGGCGACGCTCACGGTGTGGATGGCCGGGAACGAGAACGGGACCAATCCCCAGTGCTTGCCGGCATCCGGACTGACGAAGAGCTGGCCCGTCGTCGTGCCCGCGTAGATCCCTACCGGGTCGAGGTCGTCGGTCGCGATCCCCTCGCGCTGCACCCCAAAGTGACCGGGGAACGCCGTCGGCGAGAGCAGCTTCCGCCACTTGCGCGTCTTGTCGTTCCATTCGTGGACCTGGAAGTGTCCCTCTCCCGTCACGCGGGCCATTCCGTTCAGACGGACGAAATAGGCCTTCCCGGGAGCGGTCGGAGAGGAGGTCACGCAGAACCCGAAGTCGTCGCCCAGCGGCTTGCCGATCCGGGTCCAGT
>JASHYQ010000198.1 GCA_030042955.1 Thermoplasmata archaeon | reverse complement strand
CCTCCGCCTCCAGGTCGGCCGGAAGGGCGGGTGGGCTGACGGGGTAGGTAACGGTACGACCCTCGTAGACCCCTGAGACGAGGGTCGTAGTGAACGCGCGCGCGAACTGCGCGGCCGTTCCCTGAAGGGTCAGCGAGAGCCGGTCGGGCCAGGCGTGTTGGACCGAGAGGCCGCGGGCCTCGAAGAATGCTTCGGCGCCCGCGTAGGCGCTCGGGCTGAGGCCGTAGGCCTCCGCAATCTCGGAGACGGTCATCGCGGGGGCGCCCGGTGCGGGCGGCGCGTACAAGCCGGGATTCGAGGGCTGGAAGGAGACGACCACGCTCATCGGTCCTGAGGCTACGATGGGGTCGAGCACGCCGTCCGAGAGCGAAGGGTCGTACCCGGCCCGCTCGGCGAACGGGAGGGCCGCGGCCGGATTCCCAGCGAAGGCATTACTCGGACCCGGAGGGGGAACGCCGTTGGCGGCGAGCGCGACCGATACGGTGGGAAGGAGGAGGACCGCGAGGAACAGGACGGGAATCGTGAGGGCGAGCATGGCTCGCTTCGACCACCGACTACCGGGCCGCATGCCACGAATTAGGTGGGAGGTGGATGAAATGGTTAGTGGGTCCCAGGCGCCGGGTCGTCAAACCCGGATCGGGGTGGTGTACCCCGGTGGCCGGGCAAAGGCGCCGGGGCCGCCGAACGGGTCCGGTCGAGGACCGGTCGGCTCCCCACGCTTCGCGGAGAGGTAGGCGTCGATCGCGTCGGCGGCCTCGGTCGCCGTCCCCATCGCGTAAACGACGGACCGACCCCCGGCGGCGAAGATCCCAGGGACCCCTGTCTCGAACCCCTTCCCCTTTCCCTGGGGCCAGCCCTGCGAGGTGAGCTTGAGGTCGAGGGAGGCGTCGAACCCTTCGAGGTCGGCCTTCTGCCCGACCGCGACGATCACGGTATCCGCGGGCAGGGTCTCCTCAGTTCCGGGGACCGGCACCGGGCTCCGGCGCCCGCCGGCGTCCGGAGGGCCGAGCTCGATCGACTGCACGACGAGCCCCTCGACGTGCCCGTTGCCGACGATGCGGAGGGGGGCCTTCTGGAAGAGGAACCGAATCCCCTCCTGCTCCGCCCCGTGGACCTCCTCGGGGTCGGCTGGCATCTCCTGCCGTCCGCGCCGGTAGACCAGCGTCACGTGCCCACCTCCGGACTTCCGCAGCGCGGAGCGAACGGAATCCATGGCGACGTCCCCCCCGCCGATGACGATGATCTCCTTGCCGACGTGGACGTCGTGGCCCAGGTTGATCTCCTTGAGGAACCCGAGGGCGGGGATCGTCCCCTCGAGGTCCTCGCCCGGGACCCCCAGCGTGCGGTGGGTGGGGGTGCCGATCGAGAGGAAGACCGCCTGGTAACCGTCCTCCTTGAGGAGCTTGTCGACGGGGAAGTCGACGCCGACCTTGGTCCCGGGGACCCAGGTCACATCGAGGTCGCGGTACCGGGCCCGGTCCGTCTCCACGTCCGCATCCGTCATCCGGTAGGCGGGGATCGTCTGCATGAGCCCGCCGTAGCGCTGCTCTTGCTCGAAGACCGTGACCGAGTATCCCCGGACGCCGAGCTCCCAGGCCGCCTGCATGCCCGCGGGGCCGGCGCCGACAACGGCGACTCGCTGGTTCTTCGGCTTGGAGGGGACGTAGACGAGGTCGCTCTTCCCGTAGTCGAGCGCGGCGCGCTTCAGGTGGCGGATGGCGATTGGGACGCCCTTCTTCTTGACCACACACGCGTCCTCACAATAGTGGTAGCAGACCTTGCACAGGCATGTCGCGAGCGGGTTCTCCCGGAGCGTGACGCGCGCCGCGCCGTCGAAGTCACCGACCGCGATGAGCCGGATGTACTCCCGAGCATCCTGCGTGATCGGACACGCCTCCACACACCACGGGCGACGGCACTGGATGCACCGCTTGGCCTCGAGGATCGCCGTCTCCTTGGAATAGGCGTGCAACACCTCGCGGAAGTCCGAGGTCCGTTCAGCGATAGGCTCCTCGGCGATCGGTACCCGGACCGGGTTCAGCCTCGGCGGGGGGGCCTTCGGTGCGGCGACCGCGTCGTCAGCCATAGATCCATCTCATCGAGCCCACCGGCCCGATAAGAGGCTTACGCGCCCGGTGGCGTCGGCGACGGTTCTCGACATATAGCCGAGGCCATCTTGGGTTCTCGCCTAGGGAGGAGACGGCCCGTTCATGGTGCTCGATTCGCTCGGAAAATCGCTGCGGGGGGTGCTCCAGAAGATTGCCCGCGGCTCGGTCGTCGACGAGGCGCTCCTTAACGAGGTAGTCCGGGACATTCAGCGCGCCCTCCTCCAGGCGGACGTCAACGTCCAGCTGGCGCTCCAACTCACGGAGCGAGTCCGTCGTCGGGCCAAGGAGGAGAAGCCGCCCGCCGGAGCGAGCCTTCGGGACTTCCTCGTCCGGATCATCTACGAGGAGATCCGGGGGATTCTCGGGAAGGACCGACCGTTCGAACTCCGACCAAAGCGGATCCTCATGGCGGGTCTCTTCGGCCAAGGCAAGACGACGACCGCCGGGAAGCTTGCCCGCTTCCTCCAGAAGAAGGGGATCCGCGTCGGGATGGTCGCCGCGGACATTCACCGACCCGCCGCGGTCGACCAGCTCGAACAACTGGCCAAGAAGGTCGGCTGCGACTTCTACTCCAACCGAGCCGAGAGGCGGGCCGAGGTGATCGTGAAGGAGGCCCTTGCCGGGTTCCCGCCGCACCTCGCCGTCATCGTGGACACCGCCGGACGGAGCGGCATCGACCCCGACCTCATCGCGGAGCTGAAGCGGGTGCGCGAGGTCCTCCAGCCCGAGGAGACCCTCCTGGTGCTCGACGCCGCCATGGGTCAGACGGCGGGCCGGAGCGCGGAAGCGTTCCAGAAGGCGGTCGGCCTGACCGGCGTCATCCTGACGAAGATGGACGGCTCGGCGAAAGGGGGCGGCGCGCTGTCGGCGGTCGCCGCCACGGGGGCCCCGATCGTCTTCCTCGGCACCGGCGAGCACCTCGACGAGTTGGAGCGGTTCGAGCCGACCCGGTTCGTCTCCCGCCTGCTCGGGATGGGCGA
>JASHYQ010000197.1 GCA_030042955.1 Thermoplasmata archaeon | reverse complement strand
CCCCGCACCGGGCCCTCCTGCGCCGACTGCCGTTCCCTCTGCCGGAGTCGGAGAAGGAGAGGCCCCGGCAGCCCTCGGGTTCATGCTTGCGTCGCTGAACGCTTGGCTCGATCGGCTGATCGCTCCACGGACTGACCGTAGCAGGGCGGCTTCAGCCAAAGTGAGGAGGGAATGGCCTGGGAGAGCCGTTCCTCTCTCCCCTGCGGGGCAATTTCGAGGCGGCGGAGATGCCGCACGAGAGAGATGGAACCTGCGAGCTGACGCTCTAGGCCGTTCCATCTCCTGCGACGACCACGGTTCAACGCCGACCTTGACGCCTAGGCTCGTCGGGGGCCTTGGGCGTGGGGTTTCCTGTGGCCACGCATCATAGGGGGCCGCCCCCGACCCACCCATGTAGACCGCCATCTACATATACTCATGTAGATGTAGGTCGACCTGATGTCCGCGGCCAAGGCCGAGGCGATCCTCGGGGAGCGTCTCGAAAGACTCACGGGCGAGGAGGCGGCTGGTTGCGTCCCCGAGTACAAGGCGCTCGGTCAGGAGCTTCTCCGGTCGCCTCGTTTCCGCACCGCTTTCCGCCAGCTGAAGGCGCTCGCGGATGAGAACCGTCTCGTGGCGGTCTCCCTGCTCCAGCGACGCGGCGAACTTTGCGCGTGCGAGATCCAGGCGGCCACCGGGCTGAGCCACGCGACCGTGAGCCACCACATGTCCGTCCTCGGGGAGGCAGGGATGGTCGAGGCGCGACGAGAGGGCAAGTGGATGTACTACCGGCTGACCGGCAAGGTGGAGGTGACCCTCCCATGACGAACGCCCGCGTCGAACAGGCTTCCGCGGAGAACCTGAAGGACCGGGTACGACAAAGGTACGGAACGTTGGCTACCCAGGGTGGCTGCTGCTCCCCGTCCGCTGGCCGACCCGGACAGGCCGACGCAGGTCCGCCAGGGTCATGCTGCGGGGATTCCGGCGCTTCCCTTCAGCTGGGGTACAGCCCAGACGAAGTCACCCGGCTTCCGGAGGGGGCGGATCTCGGGCTGGGATGCGGAAATCCGACGGCGCTTGCTTCGCTGCGTTCGGGAGAGGTCGTCCTCGACCTGGGGAGCGGAGCCGGGATCGATTGCTTCCTCGCCGCAAAGAAAGTCGGACCTCGCGGCCGTGTCATCGGCGTGGACATGACTCCCGAGATGCTGGCGAAAGCTCGGTCCAACGCACGGTCGGGCCACTACCGCAACGTAGAGTTCCGACTTGGAGAGATTGAACACCTCCCCGTGGCGGACGACTCCGCGGATGTGGTGATCTCGAATTGCGTCATCAACCTCGTTCCCGACAAAGGAGCGGTCTACCGCGAGGCGTTCCGCGCCTTGCGCCCGGGGGGCCGGCTCGCTGTCTCGGACGTGGTCGCCACTCGCCCGATCACACGGAAGGAGCGCGCTGACCCTTCGCTCTGGTCCACTTGCTCCGCCGGGGCCATCCCGGTCAAGACCGTCCGGACCCTCTTGCGAAGGGCAGGGTTCGCGGAGATCGAGGTCGTCCTCGCGACCCACGAGAAGACCCCAGATTCACTCAAAGACCAAGCCTCTCTTGGAGTCGTGTCGGCGAACATCCTCGCCACCAAGCCGCGGAGCTGATGCGCGATGGCCGACAAGACCGTACTGTTCATCTGTGTCGAAAATGCGTGCCGCTCACTGATGGCTGAAGCGATGTTCAACGCGAACCCGCCCCCCGGGTGGGTCGCGACCTCCGCCGGAACGCGCCCGGCGAGTAGCGCCAATCCTCGGACGGGACCGATGCTCAGAGAACTGGGCTTGTCGCTGCCCGGTCACCCTCCACGGCTTCTTACGAATGAGCTGATGGACGTCGCGTTGGTTCGAGTGACGATGGGTTGCCTGGACGACGCCAGCTGCCCGGCGCATCTGAAGGGACTCGAGCTCCGGGACTGGGCGCTTCCGGACCCCGCCCAACTCGACGACGCGGGGTTCCGGAAGGTTCGAGACCGGCTGGTGCGGCAGGTCCGGGGTCTTCGGACCGAACTGCTCCTGTCGGACCGAGCGATCCAGCAGAACCTGCGGAGCACCGCACGGTGAGTCGGAAGCTCGGGGTCCGGTGCGCAGCCGAGCTCGCCGGCACGGGCCTCCTGGTTGGAGTCGGGACCGGATTCGTCGTCGCTGCGGCTCGGGTGGGGGGGGTCCCTCAATCGTGGATGGCGGTCGCATGGTTCGCGGCCGTACTGATCCCGATCGTTCTCTTCATCCAAGTATCCGGAGCGCACCTCAACCCCGCCGTAACGCTCGCCCTCGCCTTCAGCGGGCGGATCGCATGGAAGGAGGCTCCAGCCTACTGGCTGGCGCAGTTGGGGGGCGCCTTCCTCGGCAGCGGCTGTGTACTGCTCCTCCTCGGACGGGGGGCTCACTTGGGCGCGACCGTGCCGACGAGTTGGGATGTCTATCAAACGTTCTTGGCGGAGGCTGCCTTCACCGCGCTCTTGGTCGTAGCGGTCTTTCGTCTCGCCGATGCGGGGGAGGGGCGATTTCGCTGGCGGATCGTGCTTCCACCCACCGCCGTCGGAGTTTCGACCTACGTCATCGGGCCGTGGACCGGAAGCTCGCTGAATCCGGCACGTACCCTGGCACCCGCGGTCCTCTCGGGCACGTACACGGATCTCTGGGTCTACCTCGTCGCAGTCCCTCTAGCGGCCATCCTTGTCGCGGCAGCTTGGAAACCGAGGTCGGTGGACCTTGCGGACCGAGGTCCGGGACGGATCGACATCCTCGAGTGAGTCCAGCCCGACCTCTCGGGGAACCCGGTGGGAACGGCAGCCACCGGAGGGGCTGGAACTAAGAGCTCGGGTCCTTAAATCCGGCCACGGGCGAGCACCCTCCGTCGGAGCCTGCACCCTGCGACCAAGAGACTGAGGCGCAAAAGCGCTCAATCCTGCGCAGTTTGGGTTTCCCGGCCGGGAGACACGGCTTCCGTACGGAACGACACGAAAGCCGTCTCGGGAGTCAATTCTGGCAGGTGCTTGCCTATCTTCCTGGGCGATTCGTCCGCAGCCCCCCTGGTAGTCCCGGGAGCGCGGATGTCCTTCTGGATCAGCCGATGAGCACGATGAGGATCAGCAAGAGTATGACGACGACGAGTCCCCCCCTTATCCAGTGGAACATCTGCGTCGTCCGCTGATCGATACGTCGCAACAATTCGTTCGGATCATTCGACTGTGCACTGGGCAGCACGGTGGGCGTTGGCCTTTGGCCGAACATGGTTGCAGCAGAGGTGGGCGGAGTATTCAGTTCTTCCAACCGATGATCGACTCAAGGTCGAAGCCGGGACACCGGGCTACCCCCGCAGAATTCCCCAGGCGATGAACCCATGGCATCCCCTCGCTCCGTGAGGGAAAGCTCGGGATCATCAGCAAGTTCTCGGTGAGACTCCTGAGCAGCGGTCCTGCTCCGATGGGGGATGACGGGCGACATCGAGAGGGGCAGCCACTGGAGGGACTCGGTTGAACGGTTCAAATCATCGAATTCGTGCAAGCGGACCTACCCTCGATTAGATGCGACGCCCTTCGTGGGTGAGAGGACTCTCCGAAGGGAGTGGGTCACGACTCCCGGGGGGTCCGCACCGGACGGAGGGGATCTCTACCCCGAGAGCCCTACACGCCTTCGGACTCTCTGCACACGCCCCGGAAAGCGGCCGTCTCCTTTTACTTCGGCAGGGTACAAATCCCGTAGCGTGATGTTCCGAGCTGTACGATTTTCTGGGGCTCGGTTCCGATACTCGACAAGGGAGCCGACGTCCTCGAGAGCTAAGTGAATGAAGCTGGTGGGGATGGGGCCTAGAGCGCGCGACCAGTTAGCCCGCGCGAACACCTGAGGGAACCAGGAGAACATGGATACATGAAACCGCATCAACCCGTTATCAAACCGTGGAGAACCCCCCCCAAGAACGCAAGGCTCGTGTACAAGGGCAGGATCTTCTCCGTCTATCAGTGGCAGCAGAAGATGTTCGACGGTCGCCACGTGACCTACGAGGCCTTGTGGAGACCGGCCAGCGTGAACATCGTCGCGACGGTGGGACGTAAGATCTTGGTGACCCGGGAGCGAACCCCGGGGACCCGCGGATGGTATTGGGGGATGCCCGGGGGACGCGCGAAAGAGGGTGAGACGCCGCTCCAGGGAGCCAAGAGGGAACTGCTGGAGGAGACGGGGTACGTGTCCCACGACTGGAAGCTGCTCGGCACCGAGCGAGCCTGGTCCGTGTCACGCTGGGAGTCCTGCTGGTACCTCGCGCGGAACTGCAAGAAGGTCGCTGAACAATCCACCGGCCCGAGCGAAATCGTCAGGGTTTTCGCGGTTGACCTCGAGGATTTCCTAAACAGAACGCTATCCTGGACGGGAAGCATCCTGACCGACTTCGCGGAGATGAAGCACGACCGGAAGATGAGGGAGGCCTTCGCCAAGGAGGTGCTCGGCGCCAGCCGCACGGGCTGACCGATGCAGGGCGGCGCCTGACGAGCGAAGATAGGATTCTCCCCTTTCGGCCGGCCCCACTAGCAGCTAGCGTCAACGCGCGCAGCCGATGAGGAACTCTAGGCCCCCCGAGTTCCCCCGGTGGAAGAGGGGCGCCTTCCTCTGACAGTCGTGCGCGACCGAATGGAGGACCCTTTCCCGGAGGGGGTTGGTTCTCCGTCGGGCTCACCGGCGCCCGAGACGGGGTTCACTTCCGTATGGGAAAGAAACCGGGACCCACGAGCGCGAAGTTCGAGCCACTGGTAGGAGCTGACCGAACGGTTCAGGTTCTTGGGGTGGGCTGCTATTCAGGTCCGGTGTTACCTCGGGACCGTTGCTGACGTATCTCCAACGTGGGAAACAGCCATGGAGCTGCCCGTCGCGTAGGGCTCGAATCCCTCACGGATGGGTCAGTCCATCCTGTGTCGCCGGCGGGAGCCGCCGATCGCACTGGAACTGCGGGGTCTTCTCCGCCTAAAGAAGTAGTTCCGGTTGGACCATGCTTCACGTCGGAATCCGGCTTCAACGCTCACGAGAATAGAGCTTACGCAATCGCGCCGTCAAATACAGGCAGGGCCCTGTTCATTGGCTGTAGCGATACCGAATCCGCGACTCAGACCTGGAGGAACCTCGAAGCATGGCGGGAACCCGAACGGTGTTGTTTGTCTGTGTGGGAAATGCCGGCCGCTCTATGATGGCGGAGGCGATTTTCAACAGCCAGGCGCCCAAGGGTTGGCATGCGTTGTCGGCCGGAGTTTCGCCGGCGCGGGCGACGAACCCCAACACCGGACCGACTCTCTCGGAGATCGGGGTTCGCCTTCCATCGCATCCGCCTCAAGGGCTAACCAAGAAGATGGTCCGCGAAGCCAGCATCCGAATCTCCATCGGAGCGCTCGACCATCCATCATGTCCAGAGTGGTTCACCCAGTCTCTCGCTCGTCGATGGGACGTCGCGGATACTCACCATTCCGACGCCTCGGGGTTCCGGGAAATTCGTGAGGCCATACGGTCCCAGGTCGATGCCTTGATCGCAGAACTGCCGCGGAACGAGCCGCGCGGCAGGTCGTAGGTCCCGTTCTCCTGATGGCGTTGGACCTCTGCTTCGTCGCGGCCGGACCCGAGGCGGCCCGGTGACCTTCAGCTCTCGGGAGGCTCGTCCATCTGCAGGAGCTGCTTCCCGACGTTCTCCCCTGAGAGGAGGCGGGCGAGGCCTTTCGGCGCCTCGCTGAGCCCGACCAGAACATCC
>JASHYQ010000196.1 GCA_030042955.1 Thermoplasmata archaeon | reverse complement strand
AGGAGGGCGTCGAGCCGCTCGGTCGCCTCGTGGATGACCTCCGTGGCCGTCCGGCGGACCTCTTCGGGGGAGAGGGTCCAGGGGAGGCGGCCCAACCCGGCGGACTCTCCTCCTTCGCTCATCGACCGGAAACCCTGCTCGAGGGAGCCAGGCCCCCTCTTAGGGGTGTCGCGGGCTCTCGCTCGCTACTGGATCGGCCCGAGTTCGAGGGTCCGAAAGGCGCCCACGGCCGCTACGAACGCCACGAAGGCCAACCCGGCGAGGATCCCGAGCCCCTCGAGGGCGCTCGCACCGAGCGTGCCGGCGAAGGCGTCTCGGATCGTATTCGCGGCGTAGGTCAACGGATTTCCGTAGAAGATGGCGGCGAGGACCTTCGGGGTACGGGCGGTGATCGGATAGTAGACGGTCGAGAGGAAGATGACGAACAGCTGGAGGAACGACTGGATCGAGAAGTAGGCGTTCGCCGAGCGCAGCCGCGTCCCGAGGGTGATCAGGAGCCCGGCGAAGAAGATGCTCCCCAGCGCCACCGTCAGGAGCACGGTACCGACGCCGAGGGGGGACAGGGCAGCGATCCCGATGAACGGAAGGCCGACCAGCATCATCACGCCGACCCCGACGAGCGAGAACAGGAGCGTCGTGAGCACCAGGCCACCGAGGTACTCCGAGCGCAGGAACGGGCCGGAGAAGATCTGTTCCGTCATCGCCCAGCGGCGGTCGAGCCAAAACAGGTTGCCGGAGATCACCCCTCCGGTGATCATCTGGAACGCGACCATCCCCGGGACGAGGAAGGCCGTGTACGAGGTGCCCCCGGTGACGTTGCTCGAGATGATCGAGCTGAACATCGTACCGAGCACGACGATCGTGATCACGGGTTGACCGAATCGGATGGTGATGCTGATGGGGTCCAGGTTCGAGGTGAAGTTGCGCACCACGAGCCGGATCACCGGCGGTAGTCTCACGTGAGCTCCCCGCCGGTCCGCCGAAGTGCCTCGCGATCGGGGGACTCCCCGGTCGTCGTTCTGGTGGCCTCCTCCGCCGCGTCTTCGCCGATCATGCCGAGGAAGGCCCCCTCGAGCGTCGCCTCCTCGACCGACATCCGCTCGAATTCGAGCGAGTGGGCCTGCACCCAACGACTGAGCCAGGGCAGGAGCTCTTCGGTGTGCTCGGCCCGTAGCGCGAGCCGGTTGGTCGTCTCGGGGGCGCCTGGTTCGTCCCCGAGGAGGAGCGCTCCCCGGCCTTGGAGGTCGCTCGCGAGCTCCGCCCGTAAGGAAGGCGTCACCGGGGTCGTGAACACCATCGACACCTCACGGTCCCCGCCGTACCGGAGCTTCAGCGATTCGGCCGTGTCGAGCGCGAGGAGCTGGCCGAGGTGCAGGATGGCGATCCGGTCGCACAGCATGTCGGCCTCGTGGAGAATGTGCGTCGTGAAGACGATGGAGAGTCCCCGCTGCGCCCGTTCGCGAAGGTACCGAAGGATCCGGCGACGCGCGATGGCGTCGAGCCCGACCGTGGGCTCGTCCAAGAAGAGGATCTCCATGTCGTGCATGAGCTCCCGAGCTACCTGGAAGCGGCGGCGCTCGCCCCCGGAAAGCGCCCACGGCTTGCGCTTGCGCGCCGGGCCGAGCTCGAAGAGCTCGATCATCTCCTCGGCCCGGCTCTTCGCCACCTCGCGCGGCACCCCCCACAGGAAGGCGTAGAGGGTGAGGTTCCGCTCGAGGCTCACGAAGTCCAACGATTCGGCCTGCAGGACGACCCCGAGGCGCGCCCGAAGCGCCCGGCCGGCAGTCCGGATGTCCTGTCCGAGGATGATGGCGGTCCCCTCGGTCGGGGGAAGGAGGGTCGTGAGGAGGCGAACCGTGGTGGTCTTGCCCGCGCCGTTGCGGCCGAGCAGCCCGAGGACCTCTCCCCGATGCAGTCCGAGGGAGAGGTGGCGGATGGCGAACCTCCCCGGAGCGAACGAGTAACCGAGGTCGCGGGACTCGAGTACGAGGTCGTTGGAGGATGGCATAGCTCAGGACGGCACGGCCCAGATGGGCGACCGACTTGACCCTTACGTGACGCGGAATCCAGGAACGCTGCACGGTCGGACCCCGTCACCGGGGAGCTACGGGAGGGTATCCGACCCACTCCGGCCGTTCCACCGCCATCCGGCGGCGTTACCACCCCGTCCGTCGATGAACACGGGACCGGAGTCGGTCGAGGATCTCCCGTTCCTCCGGGGACGGGTCGAGCCCGAATTTGTACAGCCTCGACAGGTACACGTAGAGAACGCGGAGCCGGATTAGCCAGTCCAACGACCGCTCGGGGGGCGCCTCGAACGGACGGACCGACTCGTACCCTTGGAGCAGCCACTCGCGGAGTCGTTCGCGGTAAGAGCTCCCGCTCAGCACGGTCAGCGAGGTCGCTAGATCGCTAAGGAACCAGTGGTAACAGCAGTTCCCGAAGTCGAAGACCGTGATCCGGCCGGTCTCGGGTTCCAAACGGAAGTTCTGGGGACCCAGGTCACCGTGAACGAGCCCGAACGTCGTGAGGGACTTGGGAAGCTGCTGGAGATGCTCCAGCACGCGGTGCAATTCGGTTCGGGAGTCGGAATCCTCCACCGGAATCAGGGTCGTGGCCTGGGCCATCCACACTTCTTGGTCCCACGACCAGCGACGCCCCGAGACCCGGGGACGGTAGGTAGAGGCAGCGTCGTGGATCTTCGCGAGCGTGCGTCCCCACTCGAGCAGAAGCTCCCGGGT
>JASHYQ010000195.1 GCA_030042955.1 Thermoplasmata archaeon | reverse complement strand
GAGATCCGGGAGCTCCTGCCGGTCCTGTTCGGCACGCCCGGCCACCAGGTGGTCCTGAGCGGCAGCGGGACGGCCGGGCTCGAGGCGATGTACTCGAGCCTCCTCCCGAAGGAGGGCCGCGTCCTCGTCCTCTCCAACGGAAACTTCGGGGAGCGGAGCGAGAAGTTGGTCCGACAGTACTCGGCCGACGTCACCACCGTCAAGGCCCCCTGGGGCCAACCGATCCTGCCGGACGCCGTACGGGTCGAGCTCGAGAAGGGGGACGTTCGCGCCGTCTGCGTCGTGCACAACGAGACGAGCGTCGGGCTCGCGAACGACCTCGGGGCGATCTCGAAGGAGGTCCGCCGGGCTGGCTCACCGCTCCTCCTCGTCGACGGGATCAGCGCGGTCGCCGGAATTCCCATCAGCCTATCCGAATGGGGGGTCGACGCGCTCGTCGCCGGCTCTCAGAAGGGCCTCGCCGCCCCCGCGGGCCTCGCGCTCGTCCACCTCTCCGACCGCGCGGTCGAGGCGCTCCACCCGGGGTCGTTCTACCTCGACCTCAAGGCGCACCTCGGCCCGCTCGAGAAGAACGACACGCCGTGGACCCCGGCCGTCCCGCTCTTCCTCGCGCTCCGGGAGGCCCTCTTGCTGCTCAAGGAGGAGACGCTCGCGGGCCGCTTGGCGCGCACGCATCGGCTCGCCGAGGCGACGCGGGCGGCGGTCGACGGGCTCGGCCTCGAGCTGTTCCCGGAGCGGGCGTTCGCGTCGGACACGGTGACCGCGATCAAGAATCCGGCCGGGATGGGCGACCCGGAGCTCCGCAAGGTGCTCGAGCGGCAGTACAACATCGTCGTTCAGGGCGGCCAGGGGGCGCTCACCGGCAAGATCTTCCGCATCGGGCACATGGGGATCGCGGACTGGCCCGACCTCCTCGTCACGTTCGCGGCGCTCGAGCGGATCCTCGGGAAGGCCGGGCGCCTGCCGACGCCGGGCGCCTCGCTCCGGGCGCTCGTGGACCGGATGCCGTAGCCGACCGCGCGTCGCCTAGATGTCGACGATCACGCGGGCCCGTCCGCGCTTCGGGTCGAAGACCAGGTGGTGCAGGGTCGCGGCCTTCACCTCGGTCCGGGCCGGGTGACGCGCCGGGTCGAATACCTCCCCTCGCAGGCTCGCCACCAGGGACGTCGGCGGGGAGCCGAGCGGACGAGCCTCGATCTCCCGGGCGACGAACCCCTCGGAGTCGTGGAGCTGGATCAACTCCGTGAGATACGCAACGACCAGCTCCGGGGCGTCGATCCCCGAGGCGCTGACCGCGCGCTCGGTGCGGGGGCGGACGGTCCTCAGGTCGGTGATGAGGGCGAAGAGGCCGAGACCGAGCGCTTCGAGGAGGGCGGCCGGGGTGGGTCCGCTCGCCCAGATGCCGACGTCCGCGGTCGTCGGGAAGCTTCCCCAACGCCGCGCCGGCGCACGGCGACGCCTTCCCTCGGACGTGACCGGTCGAACGGTTACGGGGGTTTAAGTGATGCCCGCCTCTCGGGGCCCCACCATGCGCACGTCCCTCGTCATCCCGACGTTGAACGAGGCCGGCTCGATCGGCCATGTCGTGCGCACGTTCCGCGTCGCGGCCGAGGAGGCGAACCGGACCCTCTTCGCGACGGACCCGCTGGAGTGGGAGATCCTGGTGGTGGACGGGGCATCGTCGGACGGTACGGCGCAGGTGGCGGAGGAGGCCGGCGCCCGCGTGATCACGGAGCGGCGGAAGGGGTACGGTCGGGCCTACAAGACCGGCTTCGCGGCCGCGCACGGCGAGGTGATCGCGACCTCCGACGGGGACGCGACGTATCCCGTCGAGGAGATCCCGAAGCTCGTCCGCCAGCTGCTCGACGGCGGAGTCGATTTTCTCACGGGAAATCGGATGGCCTACCTCAACCGCAAGGCGATGACGATGGAGCACCGGATCGGCAACCGCGTGCTGAACACCTTTCTCCGGATCGCCTACTACCGGTACTTCCGCGGGGTCGCCGGAGGCACGCTGGTCGACAGCCAGAGCGGGTTCTGGGTGTTCCGACGCTCGGTCCTCGACCGGGTCTCGCTCACGCAGGACGGGATGGCGTTCAGCGAAGAGATGAAGATCGAGGTCCTCCTCCGCGGTCTCAAGGTGGTGGAGGTCCCGATCCACTACGGCGAGCGGTGGGGCTCGCCGAAGCTCTCCAGCTGGCGCGACGGGATCGGGAACCTCCTGTTCCTCTTCCGCAAGCGGATGGACGTGGCCCGGGAGCTGAAGACGGGAATCCCTCCCCCGTTCCAGTCGGAGCCGGGCTCGACGACCCCGCCTCCGTGAGGGACCTTACTGGGTCTTGCCCGACCGCTCGCGGGACTTGACGCGCAGGCCGTGGTACCCGCACCGGCGGCATTGGGTCGCCTTCGGCGGGTTCCGGGCCGAGCAGTTCATGCAGACCTTCTTGTTGAGCAGGCGCTCGACCGCTTCGGGGAACGGCATAGGAGGGGGCGGGACCAGCCCTCGGATATAAAACGGGGACCGGGGGCCGGCCCCGACGCCGCTTTCTGCGCCGGGCGCCTCTTTACGACGTGGCGGCCGAGTCGGTATGGGTCCGCGCGGTCCCTTGGGCCCGAGAGACCCTCGAGGTGGGCCTCGCGCCTCCAGGGAAGCGCGCGCCCCCCACCGACCCTCGGCTTCCGCTCGAGTTCGAGGAGAAGCGGGGCGCGTTCGTCACGTTGAAGCGGCACCCGTCGGGCGACCTCCGAGGGTGTATCGGGTACCCGTTGCCGGTCCTTCCCCTGCGGGTCGCGGTCGCGCGCGCCGCGATGGCTGCCGCGACGGACGACCCGCGGTTCACCCCGGTCCTTGCGGAGGAGCTCGCTCGTCTCACGGTCGAGGTCTCCGTCCTGACGGTCCCCGAGCCGGTGGAAGGAGCTCGCCCGGAGGACCTCCTCTCGGCGGTCCGGGTAGGGCGGGACGGTCTCATCGTCGAAGGGTTCGGTACGAGCGGCCTCCTCCTGCCGCAGGTCGCTCCCGAGCAGGGATGGAGCGCGGAAGAGCTCCTGGAAGGGACGTGCGAGAAAGCCGGGCTCCCGCCTTACGCCTGGCGGGACCCGAGGGTCCGGGTCCTCC
>JASHYQ010000194.1 GCA_030042955.1 Thermoplasmata archaeon | reverse complement strand
TCCGGGGCTCCGAACGGGCGACGCGTGTTAGTCGTCGCGCGAGGGCTTATGTACCGGGCATCTGGTGGAGCGGCCCGATGCTTTCTTTCGGGGACATTCGGAGCTTCGAGAACGGAGATGAACGGTTCTCGCACTGCCTCTTCTGTGGGCGCCTGGTCTGCGTGCTCCCCGATGACCGGCGCGAGGGCAGCTGCTTCGATTGCCTCGCGCTCTCGGTGGCGGAGCCCGTCCCATGCCCCGACTGTCGCGCCCTGATTCCCGGCGAGGACCGCGCCCTGGGCTGCGGGGAATGCGGATGGTACCCGCTCCGCGGCTAGCCGAGAGGGCCAGCGAGGGCGGAAGCACCGGCTGGGAGCCGCCGAGGTACCTCGCGAGCGCTAAGCTTATCGGCGGAGTTCCGTCCCAACCAGTAGGGCGTGCCGAGGTGGCTCAGTCCGGTACGGCGCGAGTCTGGAAAGCTCGTGGCGGAATACGCCTCGGGAGTTCAAAGGCCCGGGACGGTCGCCCCGTCCCGGCGGAGATTCTCCCCCTCGGCGCTGCCCTCCGGGCCGGTTCGGGGGACCGGGGGGGTTCGCTCTCGTGAGCGTACCCGAGAAGCGTGCGGTCCCCTCGCTCCTTCACATCGACTCCATCCTCAGCCACCTCCAGGGGCGTGCCGCGCTCGCGGAGGTCTGCCGATTCCTCCAGGCGGAGTTCGCTCACTACCCGTGGGTCGGGGTGTACCGGCTCGAGGGGGCCACGCTCGTGCTGGAGGCGTGGCAGGGGGCGGAGGCGACCGAGCACACCCGAATCCCGGTGGCCCGTGGCATCTGCGGACAGGCCGCCCGGGAGAACCGGACCGTGATCGTGGACGACGTCACCGCCTCGCCCGAGTACCTTGCCTGTTTCCTGTCGACCCGCTCGGAGATCGTCGTCCCGGTCCGCGATGGAGGGGCGGTGGTCGGAGAGATCGATATCGACGGGACGAAGCTCAAGGCGTTCGACGCGAGCGACCGGACGTTCCTGGAACGGGTCGCCGCGAAGATCGCCCCGGCCGTCCGGACCGCCGCGAGCGAGCCCCCGCCGCCCCCCGGTTGAGGTTCCGCTCGATCGTCCGCATCGCTTCGGAGAGGATCCGGCGCCGGTCCACGGGGGGGAACCTACCGGAGCCGAGGGTGACCCGACTCGCCGTCACGTCCTCCGCGAGATGGGCGAGCGCGCGCGTGATTTCGTCCACGATCGGCAGGTCCGCTCGCTGGCTCGTCCGGGAGAGCGGGTTCAGGTCGACCGAGATCACGCGTTTGCCAAGCGCGCGCAGCGCCTCGGTCCGGTCCCCGTCCTCGAGCGGGACCAGGCAGACGTCGGCGGTGTAGATGCCTTGCCGGTCCACGAGGGCCCGGTCGGAGGGTAACCCCGGGATCCTCGCGCTCGGACGGAGCCCGAGCACCCTTCTGACCCCGGCGGCTCGGAGGGCGCGAGCGACGGCCTGGACCCGGCGTTCGGAGCGATGGAAGAGATTCACCTCGACCGCCAGCCCCGGGCAGGCTCTAGAGAGGCGCGCGACCGCGGGGGCCGCAAGGGCCGCGACGTTCCCGTTCACGCTGACGACCGGGTGGCGGGCCGCCCGAAGCCACTCGGCGGCCGTTCGCTCGGCCTGCCGCGCGCTCGGGCTGGTCCGCTCCCCGAGCAGGTAGTCGAACGCCTCGCCCCGGCCATGCGCGATGAGTCCTTCCGGAACGACGAGGCCCGTCCGGCTCGCTTCCGCGAGCGTGGCGCGGACGCGCAAGCTGGCGTAGCGAGGGTGGCGGGGGGAGAGGCGCATGGACCGCCGGCCTAGGTGTGGGTCGACCCGTTCGATGAGGATGCCGGGACCTCTCCGTTCGCGAGCCGGCTCTCGAGGGTAGCGACCCGCTGCTCGAGCGGCTGGAGACCCTCCTCGAGGGTCTTGGCGAGCGCCAGCTTCAGGCTCTCTTCGAGCGCGACGATGTCCCGCCCGAGGTCGATGATCCGCCGGGCGTTCTCGTTGAGCAGTAGGCGGTTCTGGGTCGCGACACGGAAGGTGTCCGAGAGGTCCTTCGTCAACTGGCTCGAGCGCTGGGCGAACGACTCGACCGAGTCGCCAATCGGCTTCCACTTCGTATCGAGGTTGGCCCCGAGCTCCTGACTGACCCGCTGGGCGGCCTGCCCGATCCCGGTCTGGACCTCCCGCCCCACCCGCTCGGCCAACCCCCCCTCGATCCCCTCGAGGCGGGTCTTCACTTCATCGCCGAGCCCCTGGCTGACCGATTCGACGCGCTGAAGCCGGTCGTCGAGCGCGGTCAACCGGGACGTGAGGTTCGAGTAGACCGTCTGAATCAGGACGTCGAAGTGCGCGTTCGACGACTCCTGGGCGCGGAGGAGGAGGTGGAGGATCCAGTGCTCGCGGCCCTTCGTCTCCGCGATCGGTCCCCGGTCCAGCCGGTCGCGGACCTCGCGGTCGTCGAGGATGGACTGGAGGTCCTTGAGCACCTCCAGCCGGAGCGCGCTGGCGCTCGGGCCCGAGACCGTGGAGGGTCGACCGGCCATGAGTTGGGATTCCCCTCCTACTCCTATATACGTTCGGTCCTGGTACCCGGCGGCCGGCTCTCCTCACGGAACCCCGGCCCGAGGAGCTCGCGCGCCACGATGAGCCGGCGGATCTCGCTCGTCCCGGCGCCGATCTCGAGCAGCTTCGCGTCGCGCGCAAGGCGCTCGAGCGGGAGGTCGCGCATGTACCCGTACCCACCGTGGATCTGGACCGCAGCGAGCGCGTGCCGGGTGGACGCTTCGGAAGCGAACGTGAGCGCGGCCGAGCTCGCGCGCGCGCTCCGGAGGTCCCGACCGACCGAGTCGAGGGCCGTGTAGACGAGCCACCGGGACGCCTCGAGGTCCGTGTACATGTCGGCGAGCTTCTGCTGGATCATCTCGAAGTGGCCGATCTTCTGCCCGAACTGTTCCCGGGTCCGCGCGTACTCCAGCGAGCGGTCGAGGCACTCCGCGAGGATGCCGAGCGGGATGCCTCCTAGGACGGCCCGCTCGACGTTGAGCCCGCTCATCATCACGGCGACCCCCGCGTTCTCGACGCCGACGAGCTGGTCGGCGGGGACGCGACAGTCCTGGAACGAAAGCTCGCCGGTCGGCGAGCCCCGCATTCCCATCTTGTCCAGACTCTGAGCGACCGAGAAGCCGGGCGCGTCGCGCCCGACGAGGAACGCGCTGATCCCGCGACGACCGCGCGCGGGGGCGGTCTTGGCGTAGACCAGCAACCAGTCCGCGACCGGTCCGTTCGTGATGAACTGCTTCGAGCCGTTGAGCACGTAGTGGTCACCCTGCCGCTCGGCCCGGGTCCGGAGGCTCGTCGCGTCCGACCC
>JASHYQ010000021.1 GCA_030042955.1 Thermoplasmata archaeon | reverse complement strand
GGGACGGACAGAGGAGGCTGGCGGTAGCCTGGGCCGACCGGGGGCGGCTCGGGGTACTTGGGGGTCGGCCACGGGGGCGTTTCCATGTAGCCTGCGGTAGGTCCCCAGGGCGGAGGCTGGGCATAGGCCGGGTGCTTCTTGGGCCGGCCAAACGCGATCACGAGGGCCACGGCCGCAGCGATCCCCAGCGCGACGATCAGGACCACCGCCGTGACCGGAAACCCACCGCTCGAGGTCGGCGCCACGATGGTCAGGCCCGGGGTAGGCCCCGTGTAGTTGTAGCTCGTAACGGTCGAGTTCTTGAGCGCCGTGTAAAACGGAAGGGCTGCGAACCCGCCCCATCCCGTCGTGGCATCCCACCCGGGCCCCGCGCTGAAGACGTAGTTCGCGCCGACCGTCACGTCGAGGAACGGGTCCGCCGCGGAGCCGTTGGACGCGGCAAAGTAGCTGCCCATCCGGTACAGCTCGGGGTCGAAGTATCCGAAGGAGGTGTTCATGACCGCGGCCTCGTCGGCGAGGAGGCCCGCGAGCGTCGGGGCGGCGATGCTCGTGCCCTCGAGGATGTCGAAGTAGAGGTTACCGAACTGGTCGGCCTCGACGTACGCGAGGGTGTTGTTGGCCGGGAAGGCGAGGTCGGGCTCGGCCCGCCCGAGGAAAGTCGCTCCCTGAAGGTCACCCGCCGCCGCGATCGCCGGTTGGGCGGCCGAATGGAACTGCCAGGACGGTTCGGGGAAGACGTCGCTTAGCCCGCCTTCCGACCCGGCCCACGTCCCCTGCGGTCCGGTGTCGTCCCACCACGTCGACATCCCCGAGATCCCGGTGATGTTCGAGTCGAACGTGACGTTGAGCGAACTCCCGTTCCACGTGGTCGTGGGGCGTCCGTCGAGGGTCAGGGAGACGCCGCCGACCGCCAGCGACCCGCTCGTGTTGAACGAGGCGGTTGCCGGCCAGGTCGGCCACGGTCCGTCGCCCCGTCCGGTGAGGCTGTTCGGGGCGTCCCCCTGGTCCCCGCTCGCGATAACGACCGTGACCCCCGTGGCCGCGGCCTCGAGGAGGTCCGAGTTCCAGGCCGAGTCGTTGAAGTCGGGGAGGCCGAACGACCCACTGACCACGCCCAGACGGACCCCGCTCCCGTAGGGGTAGTTGAGCGCCGCGTTCAAGTCGGCGGCGAAGTCGTCCGCGAGGTCGGAGGCGGAGCTCGCGCCCGCGATCACGCTCCCGGCGAAGTAGAAGTTCACGAGGTGGGCTCCGGGGGCGAGGCTACCGGCCATCTCGAGGTCCAGCGAGTTCTCGAACTCGTCCCCCGTAGTGTCGTTGTAGGCCCCGAGCGAGCCCGGGACTGGTGGCGTCACTCCATCGACCGTGACGGGCACCCCGGTGAGGGTGGGTCGGGGCCAGGAGGGGCTCGAGCTGTTGTTGAAGTACGTGTCGATCACGTTCGGGTCCCACGGCGGCAGGTCGACGTTCTTCGATTGATTGTAGGAGCTGGCCAGGAGGGTCGCCACCGCGATATCCGTCGGGTATCGCCCCACGGAGCCAATCGAGCCTCCCGGGAACAGGTCGGTCGCCCCGTAGGCCTGGGTGAAGTCCGCCCCCACCAGCCACTGGGTCGTCCCGTTCAGGACGAACTCCGAAGGCGACCGAAGCTCGGCGACGGGCTGGACGGGCCCCTCGGAGGCCGCGAGGCGGAGCTCGGGGTTGGCCGCATCCGTGAGCCCACCGACCCCGGTCACGACACCAGCGAGGGCCGAAGGCAGCCGGGGTGTCCCGACCGCCGTGTAGAGGGGCTCGGAGCCCTCGTGACCGAAGATTCGCAGCTGTACCCCGAACATGGAGTCGACCGCGCTCGCGGGAAGGAGCGCGCTGACGGTGGCGTGGTTGAACGAGACCGAAACATCCGAGGCGCGCGCGGCGAGGAGCGCCTGCTCCACCTGGCCCACGGAGGTCCCGTTGGGGTCGAACTCGGAATTGAACTCGGCAGGGGTCAGAAACTGTCGGTACTGGGGCGAGGCGGGGTTCTCGACCCTCTGGAGGAACGCGGAAAGCGCCGAAGCGTGCGCGAACGGCAACGTGAGGACGACCGAGACCGGGACAGACCCCTCTAGGGGCTGGCTCGCCACGCCGGCCGGCAGCGGCAGAGCGTCCGTTTCCAAGGACGGGACCACGAGATCCGGCGCCGTTGGACCAGCGTGCGCGAGAGAGGCCCCCGGGAGCGCGACGAGCAGAGCGAACGCTAGGACGAGGAGACTGGAGCCCGCCGGGGCACGCATCGATCCTAGCTAGCGAGGCACTCCTAATGAGCCTCACGCAGGCTCCGGACGCCGGAAGGCCGGACGCAACGTTTTAGGGTCCGCCGACCCTCGGCGCGAACGATGCCCTCCCCCGAGGCGGCGGCCACCCATCCCTGCGCGTTCTGCGAGATCGCGGCGCACCGCTCCCCCGCCTACTTCCTCTACGAGGATACGGACACAATGGCGATCCTCGATATCTTCCCGTTCACTCGCGGCCACTTCCTCGTGATCCCGAAGGAGCACAGTGTTCGACTGACCGACATGTCCGAGGCCGGTCAACTCGCGCTCGTCCGTACTCTCGACCTCATGCTGCGCCGCACGAGTCGGCTGGCGCCCGACTACAACCTCGCCCTCAACGCGGGCCGGGCCGCGGGCCAGGTCGTCTTCCACGTCCACTTCCATGTCATCCCGCGGTACGGCGAGGCCAATCCGTTCCAGGTGCGCCACCGGGTCCCTCTCGAGGAGAAGGAGGCTCTGCGCGTCGTCGCGGAGCTGAGCCCTCCGTAGGAGCCATGCCGCCTCTCCCCCGACCTCCCGCAGTGGCCGGACAGTTCTACGCTGCCGACGGTGCGGGGCTCGCAAAGCAGTTGGAGGCGAGCTTCCTCTCGGACCGGGGTCCCGGGAAGCTGCCGAGCCGGCAGCGGACCCCGACGCGGAAGGTCCGCGCAGCGGTGGTGCCGCATGCCGG
>JASHYQ010000193.1 GCA_030042955.1 Thermoplasmata archaeon | reverse complement strand
TCCTGCTCGTCATGATCCCGGTGGCGCAGGCCCTCCTGCTGCCGCTTCACGCCGTTCTCGGAGTCGTCATCGTCGGGGCTGCCTACTCCAATTTCAGCGCGCTCCGGAAGACCCGAGCCCCTGGTCGACTGAAGCGCGTCGCGAGGGTGACCTTCTGGCTGACGGTCCTCATGGTGTTCCTCGGGGTTCTGCTCCTCTTCAACGTCGGCGCTACGTGGAACCTTCCCCTCGTGAGCGTCTCGGTCTACCATGCCGTCCTCTTCATTCACATCGTGAACGCGTTCGCCATCATCACCCAAGCCGCGGCGGTCGCCATCGCCTACGACATGTGGGAGGAGCACGAGTTCGACCAGGAGACCGAGCCCGGGGTGGTGCCGGGGTTGCCGAGCCCCTCACCGACCCGGGGTCCGCCATAGTTCCCAGGGTCGGGGAGCCACCAGGACCCCCGGGGGAGACGGAGCCGACCGGAGGTGGATGGCTGCGAGCCCGGGAGTATCAGGTCGCCCAAACTTATCAACGGGTAGCCACTGCAGGGCTCCATGGCGAAGGTCCCACCCGTTGAGCACACGTTCTACTATGCCGCGCCGCCGACGACCGTATTCGCGGCACTGACCGAACCCGCGCAGCTGGCCCGCTGGTTCGTCGAGAAGGCGACGATCTCTCCGAGGAAGGGCGCAACGTTCCGGTTGACCTGGCGAGGGGGCTACAGCATGAAGGGGAAGGTGAAGGGGGCCGTCCCCCCGAAACGGCTAGTCCTGGCCTGGAACGATGAGTTCGAGAACGGGAAGGTGCTGAAGACCGAGGTCCGGTTCGACCTCCGGAAGAAGGGGAAGGGAACTTTGCTGACGGTGACCCATCGGGGCTTCAAGGACGGAAAGAAATGGGTCGCCCTCTACGGCGGGATCGAATCCGGCTGGGCCCACTACCTCACCAACCTCCGTTCCGTGCTCGAGCACGGGACCGACCTGCGCTCCGACCTCGACTCCCTGTCGTAGCCGGAGCGGGGCCGGCTAGTCCGTCCGGTCCGAGAGGAGGAACTCGTTCCCGTCCGGGTCCGCGAACACCGCCCGGGTGAACTTCCGTCCAGGGAGCTCGACGAGCTGGGGTTCGACGGTGATGGTCCCGCCTCGCCGCTTGATTTCCGCGCACGCGGCCGCCGGGTCCGGGTGACGGAAGACGAGCCCGGAGACGGTCCCCGGTTCGCGACCCCCCTCACCGGGCGCCTGGACATGCATGGTGAGCAGCGTCGCGGTCCCAGGGAGGGCGAAGACGGCTCGACTGCCCCTCTCATCGAAACTGACCTCGCGGAGGCCGAGCACGTCCCGGTAGAACGCCCGGGCCTTCTGGATCTCCCGGATGTGGAGGGTCACGGCGTGCAGGCCGCTGATGACGTCGTCCATGCCGGCCCATAGACCGGCCCGTGATTAACCCCTCGGGGGGCCGGCCTTGCCCGACGGATGGTGGTGGTGCCGTGAAGTCTTGCGGAGCTCCCGGCGGAGGAACAGGAAGAGCCACTCCACCTCAAACACCCCGGGGCAGAGGAGTTCGAACGCGAACCAGAGCGGAACGCGAACGGTCGGGAGCTCTGCGTGCCCCGTCCAGATCGCCTTCGATATCCGGTGTCGCCCGTCGAGGGCGATCTGGTACCAGCCCTTTCCCGCGACGATGATCGGGAAGCTGAGGTCGGCGCGGTCGAGGAATGTAGGGAAGAGCCAGAGCGCGAATCGGATCACCCTCTTCGAGAGGCGCGGGAGCTCCGCGAGGGGGGTGGTCCGGACCGGGACGGGATGCGAATGCAAGTAGCGAACGGCCAGGAACAGGCCGGCCCGACGGTGCCAAGGTACCGTGGTCGAGTCCGTCATCGCCCGTCTCGAGCGAGACCAGGGGGCCCGCCATATTGAGATATGCCGCCCTCGGGCTTCAAGAGCCTCCACGACTTACCGCCCGCGCCGGGGTAATTCGATGCCGACCGGGAAGAAGCCCGCCGAAGGTACGGAGAAGAGGTCAGGTCGCAGAAGTTCCCTCACGGTGCGCGACAACCGGACGGGGGGCGAGTACGAGATCCCGATCGAGCGCGGGGCCATCCGGGCGCTCGACCTCCGGCAGATCAAAGCCTCGGAGACCGATTTTGGTCTCCTGAGCTACGACCCGTCCTTCCAGAACACGGCTGCCTGCCAGAGTGGGATCACCTTCATTGACGGAGACGCCGGGCTGCTCCGATACCGAGGCTATCCAATCGAGGAACTGGCGGGACGGAAGAGCTACCTCGAGGTGGCGTACCTGCTCATCTACGGCCGGCTCCCCGGACGTACCGAGCTCGCCAACTGGTTGCACAACATCACGTACCACACGATGGTCCACGAGAACGTCAAGAAGTTCATGGACGGGTTCCATCACGACGCCCATCCGATGGGGATGGTCGTGAGCACGCTCGCGGCCCTCTCCACGTTCTACCCCGAAGCCAAGCAGATCCACGATTCTGAGATCCGTCAGCGGCAGATCCATCGCTTGGTCGGAAAGATCCCCACGATCGCATCGTTCGCCTACCGGCACTCGCTCGGGATGTCGTACATCTACCCGGACAACGACCTCTCGTACACGGCGAACTTTCTGGCGATGATGTACCGTCCCTCGTGGACGGCCCGCTACGACTCCGACCCGGTGCTGTCGAAGGCACTCGACACGATGTTCGTGCTCCACGCCGACCACGAGCAGAACTGCAGCACGAGCACCATGCGAACGGTCGGGAGCTCCCTCGCCGACCCGTACGTCGCGTCGGCCGCGGCGGCGGCCGCGCTGTATGGGCCGTTGCACGGGGGCGCGAACGAGGAGGTGGTCCGGATGCTCCAGGAGATCGGCACGAAGGACAAGGTCCCTCAGCTGATCCGGCAGGTGAAGGCCGGCAAGCGGCGACTGATGGGCTTCGGGCACCGCATCTACAAGAACTACGACCCGCGCGCGCGGCTGATCAAGGAGGCGGCCGAGTCCGTGTTCGCCATCACGGGGAAGAACAAGCTGATCGACCTCGCGCTAGCGCTCGAGAAGGTGGCGCTGTCGGACGACTACTTCATCAAGCGTCGACTCTACCCCAACGTCGACTTCTATTCGGGGATCATCTACCAAGCGATGGGGTTCCCGACCGACATCTTCCCCGTCCTCTTTGCCATTCCCCGGATGTCCGGGTGGCTCGCCCACTGGCAGGAGATGCTGATGGATCAGGAACAGAAGATCACCCGCCCGAGGCAGATCTACACCGGCCCCCGCGAGCGGCACGTTCCCGAGGAAGCGACCTAGCCCCCCCGAAGCGCCGCGCACTCGACTGACCTCTCTACGACCGGCGCGGCCCGCGTCGGGCACGCGAGCGAGGAAGCGGTCCGGTTGGAGCCGGAATGGGGACGAGTACGTAAACCTTCCATGAAGAAAATCTTATCCTCGAAGCCTCCGAGCCGGACGAAATGGGGCAGTAAAATC
>JASHYQ010000192.1 GCA_030042955.1 Thermoplasmata archaeon | reverse complement strand
CCGCTCCTGACGCTTGACGGGGCAGGGATTCTCTGAAGACTAAGAAGGCCGAGGAAGAGGCAGACGATCCCGAGGAACTCGGCGTAGTAGAGGGCGACCGGGAACGATGCGATGTAGAGCGTCCCGCCCGCTCCGAGAGTCAGAGCCCCGGCGATCATGAGCAGCGTCGGCCACTTCCGATTCCGCCGGAGTGACACTGCCGAAGCAGTCAGCAGCACGATAGTAGCTGGGCCAGTGACGAGACTCGACAGTATCATCAACGAGAGGGGAGGGTCGCCGGTGATGATGCCGTTCGTCACCATCCCTGGGGAAAGCGGCGTGAGGAAGGTGAAGATCCCCAAGAGCACGGACGTCGCCACGATGTACCCTGCGTACGCTCGTCCAACTGTTGGGCTACGGAGCACTCGGGTCGCGCCCAAGGAGAGCACCCCCACGAGCGCCGCCGAGAGGAGGACATACACTTGGAGGAGAGTCGTGGAAATCATTCCCACGTAAACGACCGCCTCAATCCCCATCGCAATCGCAGCGAACGCCAGCCCCAGACCCCACATCAACTGGGTTGTGGCCCGCTGATGGAAGAATCGCTCGAGCGCGCGGACGTAGAGTACTACGAGCATTCCGGTGAGAACGAACAATGAGACTGCGACCGCAACTGCCAGAAGACTCATCGGAAGGCCTCCCGTGCGAACCCCTTCACTGCAAGATCAGAGGACCTGGATCCGGGAATCGACTGGCCTCTCGTTCTCTGTCCAAGCCGGGGCGTTCCAATCCTGGCATGCTCGCCATCCGAAGTCTGCACGAGGGCTCTACGGCCCTTGTTGTGGGCTCGGGACGGCTTCCGTTCGGGGTCGCAGGAGCCGGCGGATGCGGGGCATCTGCCACATCACGATCCCGGTCACTGCCGCCCCCGGGAAGGCGACCAGGAAGACATAGAGGCGAATCTGCAGCTCGATCGGCGCTAGGAACGAGAAGAACAGTAGGAACGCCATGACGAGATGGACGACACGCAGAGCCTTGCGTTGCTGGGGGACGTTCATGGTTTGTCCTCGTGTACGACCTCGTAGAGCGAAGCGTGAAGGCGGAACGGAACCGACGCCTTCCTGAACTCCGGCCGCGAGGTCGCCTCCCGAAAGGCTTGTTGCGATTCCCAGTAGGCGACCTCGATGAAGCGTAAATCCGCCTGGGGCGAGAGGCTCCGGTGAAGCTTCATCGAGAGGTACCCGGGCTGTGTTCTAAGGAACTCTCGTGTCCGCTCCGAGCCACGGAGGAACGCCTCGTCCTCCTGCTCGGGCACTTCGAACGCAATGATCGCGACAACCGGCCCGGCGCTCGTGGGGGGTTCCTCTTGGCCCTTCCGATGATTTTGCCGGTCGATCGGGAGTCTCATAGGGTCACCGCCAGTACCACGAACGCGAAGGCGAGCGATCCGACCAGGGTTCTCCCAATGTGCCCCGTGATCCAGCGGTGCTTGCCAGCCTCATCCCCGGGAGCCTCTTTCATCAGACGTCGCTGGAGAGGGACGAGGAAGGCGACCGATCCCACGAGAACCGCGACTAGGCCCGCTAGGGCCGCGACCGCGAGAATCTGCGTCGTTCCTCGCATGCCCGAGGCGAACCATGTCGTGATGGCGATAGTCGCCACGAGGAGGATCGGTTGGTAACGGTCAACGCTCGTTACAGCCTTCGTGAAGTCCGCTCGCCACGCCGCATCTGCTTTCGCGTGCCACCAGCCGGGCAGGCGCATCAGGGAAAACGCCAGCACGCCGACCGACCACACGCCCACCAGGACCACCGTCAGGAGGCTCCAAAGCTCCATGGTTGACGGATAGACCACCGCGCTTTGGACCGGACGTCCACGGAGGGTTCGCATTGTGTCTTATGTGCACATTGTGATACACGCTGGGGGCGACCGGGATGGCGTCCAAGAAGAAGACTGTCCTCAGAACGGTTCGAATGACAGAGGAGCTCGACGAGCTGCTCCAGAGGGACGCTCAGGACAAGCGGATCAGTGTCAATTCGTTGGTTGCGACGATTCTTAGCAAGTACTCGGAATGGGACCGGTTCGCTGAGCGGTTCGGATTCGTGTCGGTTCCGAAAGAAACCCTCAGCTCGATTCTCGAGACGGGGAGCGAGGAAGCTGCGATCCAAGCGGGGAAGGCGCTCGGCGCCCACATTCCGAGCGAGATTTCGCAGTTCTGGATGAAACGACTCGACATCGAGTCGTTCCTAGCCGTGACCGCGCTCTTTTCTCGATACGGCGGTGCGGGTCAGTACGAAGTGAAGACCGAGGGACGCAACCACGTTATCACTGCCCACCACACCATGGGTCAGCGGTGGTCTGCATACCTGAGTCAGGTCATCGCTGAAGGACTCCGGGCCTTGGGGGCGACACCAAAAGTCAGCTTCAGCAAGGGTTCTTTCGTCGTGTCCTTCACGGAACCGATACGACCGCCCTTCTGAGTGCAGAGAATCGACCACTCTGTCGAGATGCGCCGTGTCGCAGGACACGCCACCCTAGGTAAACTCCTCTCGTTCGAACATCACGAGGCCCACGATCGCCGTGAGGACAAAGTAGGCAACCATGATGACCACCGCCTCGCCGACCCCCGCGGTGTAGAAGACAATGTTAACCGGCGGCCCGGTACGAGGGACCCCATGAGAAACCGTGCCGGCGATGCCCCAATTCACTGAGCCGGAGAGTACCTGAGTGATTGAGCTGCTGGCATAGGAGATTACCATCCAAGGCTCCGTCTTCACAACACCGGATACTAGGTCTTGCAGGATGTTGAATCCGAAGAGGAAAAGAATGGCTGTCAGGACGAATCCGTAGGCGGACGTCTTGAAGAGTGAACTGAACAAGAACGTCGTCCCGAGGACCGCGAGCAGGTAGAGTGCCGTAAGGCCGAGCGAAAGCCAGAGCTGCCACGGGAACGCGTTCATCCCAAAGTAGCCTACTCCGTTCGCGATGACGATCCCGAAGAACACGGCGATGACGCAGGACGATGTCGCGAGGGCGGCCAAGAACTTCCCGATGTAGACGCTAGCTCGACGGATGGGGAGACCCATCAGGAAGTACCCCGTCTTGTTCTGGAACTCTCCGGCAATCGCATCTCCGCCAAAGAACACAGCCGAAAGCACGACGATGTACACTGCGGCCGTGCCCCAGATGGTAGAGTACCATGAGAGGGGCCCCGACAGCATTCCGCCCGGGCCGTCCAAACTCGAGCGGTAGAGGTAGACGACCGCGGTCAGGGCGACTCCTACCGCGAAAAACATGGTGAGGAGGACCGTGAACCGGCGCGACGCTAGGTACTCCTGAAGTTGAGCTCGGGTCAGCTTGAGGACCTGCGGGAAGGAGGCGGGAACCTGAAGTCGGGTAGCCGGGGCGGCCGGATTCTCTGCGTTCACAACCGCTGCCATGTTTCAGTCTCCGTTCGAGATTTGTTTGAGGTAGATCTCTTCCAGAACGCTCGCTGGTTCTGATACCGAGTTGATGCCCACTCGGAGAGCCGCTAGGTCCTGGAACAACTGGATTTGATCCTCGGGCCCACCCCGGAACTTGAC
>JASHYQ010000191.1 GCA_030042955.1 Thermoplasmata archaeon | reverse complement strand
AAGCCGGACATCGAGGAAACGGTCTACTTTGCCGGGCTCGACCGAGAAGCCGCGTACGAAGGAATGACCGCGTTTTCGCGGGGGCTGGAGGCCGTCTGAAGTGGCCTCCAAACGGAAATCGCCCCTCGAAGGCACCGAAAGGGGCTTACTACCACGACCTGGCCGCACCGGCGAGAAATCGCCGGTGCGTTATCTGTTGAAACCCGTCCTCAACAGAATCGCGCGTTTCCGGCTGACTACGCCATGACTTCCGAGACTAATTCCGCTCCGTTCGGTCCTCCACCGATAAGGAGCTAACATGCCTCCTTGATCCGAACCGCCGAGCCAGGAAAGCACCTCCGCGCCCATCTTCTCTTCTCGTTCTCGACCGCGGGCTCCGCTCAATCGAGGGCAATCACGAGCAGGATCGCCGATGAGGTGACCATCATCGCGAGCCTGAGCAGCGAGGCGAGCCGTCGCTCAGTGGAACCCGATCACCCACAGGATGGCCTCCGACCCCCACCAGATCGCGACCACGACCAACGCGGCGAGCAGCGCCTGACGAAGCGTCTTGGGTCCCCGCAGGCGCAGCCCGATTCAGGGCATTTAAGGCAGCGAGAAAGTCCGCCTCAGGTTTCACATTTCAATCGGCCCCATCGCCGCCATCTGACTCGTGGTTCGACCTGCCCGCAGGCCCCTCTTGGGAAGTGGCTATACAACCGGAAGGAATCCTTCGGGCATGGAGAGTCCTCGCGTTAAGTTGCACAACCCGAACACCATTGCGCCGCCGGTCGGATACTCGCATGTCGCGGAGGTTCGTGGCGGGAAGCTCGTCTTCGTCGCGGGACAGGTCGCGCTGAATGCCAAAGGCGAGGTGGTCGGGAAGGACGACTATCGGCTCCAGGCCGAGCAGGTGTTCAAAAACATCGGCCTGGCACTCGAATCCGCGGGAGCTGGGTTCAACGACCTAGTGAAGCTAACCGTATTCATTGTCGACTTCGCACATGCGCCCGAGGTTCGCGAAGTGCGAGATCGGTTCATCAACACCCAGCATCCCCCGACCAGCACGGCAGTACAGGTGAGCCGGCTCTTCCGGCCAGGGATACTGCTGGAGATCGACGCCGTCGCCGCGGTGGCATAGAATCTTCGCGCCGGTCGGTTCAAGCTCGAAGGTGGAAGACCATGCAACACGTCGTCCTGAACAATAAAGTGAAGATGCCCATCCTCGGATTCGGCGTCTACCAGGTGACCGATCTCGCGGAGTGCGAGCGAAGTGTCCTTGACGCCCTGCACACCGGCTATCGTCTCCTCGACACCGCGGCAGCGTACCAGAACGAGGAGGCGGTCGGGAAAGCGATTCGACAAGGCGGCGTCGCACGCGACGAACTCTTCGTGACCACCAAGCTGTGGGTCCAGGATGCTGGCTATGAGAAGACGAAGAAGGCGTTCGATCGTTCTCTTCACCGTCTCGGGCTCGACGTGCTGGACCTCTACTTGATCCACCAACCCTACGGGGATGTGTATGGCGCCTGGCGAGCGATGGAAGAGCTGTACCGTGATGGTCGGGCCCGGGCGATCGGGATCAGCAACTTCCCCCCAGACCGCGTGATGGACCTCATCATCCACAACGAGGTCGCGCCCGCCATCAACCAAATCGAAACACACCCGTTCTGTCAGCAAATCGAGACCCAGAAGTTCCTGCAGGAAAACGGCGTTCAGATCGAGTCCTGGGGACCGTTCGCGGAGGGCAGCAACGACATCTTCCGCAACGGTGTCCTGAGCTCCGTCGCGAGCAAGCATAACAAGAGCGTAGCCCAGGTCATCCTACGGTGGCTCGTCCAGCGCGGCGTTGTTGCCATCCCAAAGTCTGTCCGGCGGGAACGAATTACCGAGAACTTCGATGTGTTCGACTTCGCGCTCACTCCAGCGGACATGGAGGCCATCGCAAAGCTGGACACGAAGACGAGCAGCTTCCTTGATCATCGCGACCCAGAGATCGTGAAGCGCCTCAGCCAGGTCACGCTCCCGACGCGAGCCGCTCACTCTTCCCAGTCGTCCCCCGTCCCCGCGCCGATTGCAGTCCTCCATCGGCCGCGCGCTCCCGCAGCGAACCGAACTCCGAACGACCCTTGCGTCAGCGACCGGATTCCCGAAGCATGACGAGGAGCATCTTCGAGCGTTCGAGGGACTCGACCGAGTGGGATACGTTGGCGGGTATTCGGACGACCGTGCCGGCCCCCGCCTGAACCGGAGTCCCTCCGACATTCAGCTTCAACGAGCCTTCGAGAACCATGACAAGCGCGTCGTAGGGCGTAGCATGCTCGCTGAGCTCCTGGCTCGCATCGAGCGCGAAGAGGGTCACGTTTCCCCCTCCGGTTCGGGCGATCACGCGGCTTGAGATCCCCTCCTCGGTGTGCGAGATGAGCGCGGCCAGTTCGAGTGCCTCCGCGGCGGGAAGATTCTCCTTGACGGTCATGAAGCCGCCTCGCAGTACCCGCTCTTAAGAGTTCGTTGAGTCGAACACCCTCGCGCGCGCGCTCATCGCGGTCAGTCATCGAACGCGCGGGTCCTTCATGAAGGTGTGGGCTACGCCAGGACCCTCGTCAGCCGATCCAGCTGACCGACTAGATTCTGTTTCCCGAGCAGCATCCAGTGCTTGGTCGAAGGCGCTTCTGTCGTGAGTGTGAGACA
>JASHYQ010000190.1 GCA_030042955.1 Thermoplasmata archaeon | reverse complement strand
GATGTGAGCATCGGGTCCAAAAATTTCGTGGATCACCACCACGGCAGGTCGACGGCCGGGGGAGGCTTCTGGGACGACCAAGTAGGCCCCGATCTCTCGTTTCCCTGTTGGGATCCTTATCTCCTGCTCCATGGTCGTTCCTGGGAAACGAGGGGCCCCATGAATAGCTTCCCCGGACGAGCCGTCGGTTGTCCCGCCCGCAGCGCTAGAACCGGTCGCCCGAAAGGCATAGGAACCGCCGGTCGTCGGTCGCGAACTGACGAACCGCCGCCCGCGTCGTCCAGACCTTCCCGAGGGCGCTTCCCATCCACCCCCACCACGCCCGGTCCGAGGTCGCGTACTGCGGTCGAGGGAACAGCCTCGGGAAGTCCGTCACCGGGGTGTGCTGGAACGCGAACGGGGTGCCCTGCGCAGCGCGCTCGACCTCGGCGACGAGGTCCCGTCGCGACGCTCCGGAGGTTGCGACCAGCTCTCCGCAGACCGTGCGGTACGGGTTCCGGTCGATGTGGGCGTATCCGACCAGACGCCCGCCGTCGCGCGCGACCAGGAGTTCCCTTTCGGGATGGAGCTCGCCCGCAAGCACTGCGGTCCGAAGGTATCCATTCGGCTCACGGCAAAAGCCCAGTCGGCCCTCCGCCTGCCGCGCGTGGAGCCGCTCGATGTCCCTGAGGTCGTCCCGTCGCGCGCCTCGGATTCCCCGGGGGCGGCTGCGCGCCCGGCTGGTGCCGACTGGGCTGTGGACCACCCACGGGGAGGAGTAGATGTCGCGGTAGCCGAGCTTCTCATACAGCCCGTGGGCCCCCCAGGAACGGTTCGTCCAGAGGGTGATGAACCGGACCCCTGCCTCGGTTTCGCGCCGATGCACCTCGGCCAACAGCGTGCGGGCGATGCCCCCCCTTCCTCGGTCGGGCCGAGTCGCGACCCCTGCGAGCCCGCTAATGGTCTCGACCCCGTCGCGGAAGGTGTACGGGATTCGCAGCACGAACACCTGACCGATCACTCGGCCGCTCTCCTCGGCGAACAGGCCGGCGTACTCGGCCAGCATCTTGGAGCGGGTCCGCCATAGATCGACCGACCGGCGGGGAAAGGTTCCGCCGAACGCCGCGAGGTGGAGGAGAGTACGGTCCACCTCCATCGAGGGGGAAAGCTCGTCGAACGCCCGCAGCCGCATGGGTCTTTTGGCGAACCGGCTCCCCCTCTTCTAGGTTGAGGTCATCGGGAGGGAGGGCGGTCGACCGGCGCCCTCTCCTCCGCTCCCGCCCGAAAAGACCATCTCCGACCAAGCCTGTCGCGCGGCGGGATCCATGAGCGAGCCCGTGCGCCGTCCGGTGCCCCGCACCGTGCCGCTCGGGGCGACCTTGATCGCGGTCGGGGTCGTCCAGTTCACGCTCGCGATGGCGGTTGTTCAGTACGAGTATCCTGGGTACTCGGACTTTGCGAACTACATCAGCGACCTCGGCAACACGGTCACGTCGCCGTGGCACGATGTGTTCAATGTCTCCATCATCCTGCTGGGGGTCCTTGCGTTCGTGGGCGTGCTCCTGTCTTGGCAGGGATTTGAACGAGGAGGAACTCGCGCGGTCGGGCTGCCCCTCCTGCTGCTGGCGAGCATCGCCGCGGTGTTGGTAGGTTGCTTCCCGGAGAACGTCAACCCGCCGGTGCACGACACGGTCTCGCTCCTCGTCTTCGCTCCGGGCGGGCTGGCCCTCGTGGTCCTCGCCGGCGGCATGCGCGAGGGCACCAGCTGGCACTGGTTCCGCGGGCCGTCCGCCGGGCTCGGCGCGGTGACCCTCCTCTCGCTCGCGTACTACGTGCCGACCCAGACGAACAACACCACGTGGGGCCCCGGCCTGATCGAGCGGCTCATCGTCGCCCCGATCCTGCTCTGGGGGTTCCTCGCTGCTGTCGAGCTGATCCGCCGGGCTCGTGAACCGTCGCTGGACCGTCGTCTCGGGGGGTAGCGGCCCGTCCGGAGGATTCGATGACCTCGATCGATGCCTTGGTGAAGGAGGTCCGCCACAGCGGCAAGAGGTACCACGAGTTCCTCCGGGTCCCAACGCTGTCCGCCGGGGTGTACGTCCTCCCGGCCGGGGGAACGGACCCGCAATCCCCCCATCGCGAGCCCGAGGTCTACCACGTCGTTCGGGGCCGCGCACGCTTCCGTCATGGGGACCAGGACCGCGCGGTGGGACCGGGCGACCTGCTGTTCGTCGGCGCCGGGGAGTCCCATCGGTTCCATGCGATCGAGGAGGAGCTGGTGGTGCTCGTCGTCTTCGGCCCGGCGGAATCGACCGCCTGAGCGCGATGGGTTGCCGCACCTCGGGGGACCCGAAGGCTCGATAAACCCCCCGTTCTCTCCCCACCCGATGACGACCCTCGCCGAGATCGAACGCCGCATCGCCCGACGCCATCTGCTCCAGCACCCGTTCTACACCGCGTGGTCCCGGGGCGACCTGCCAATCGAGACCCTGCGGGAGTATGCGGGTCAGTACTACCACTTCGAGGCGAACTTCCCACGATACGTCGCGGGCGCCTACGCCAAGCTCCTTGCGTCGCGGGACCGGAAGGTCCTGCTCGAGAACCTGATGGACGAGGAGGAACGGTCCCCGACCCACCCGGAGCTCTGGGTCAACTTCGCTCGTGCGATTGGCGCCCACTGGAAGGCCGGTGCTCCCCCCGCAGCGACCCTCCCGACCCGCCGGTTGATGTCGACTTACGAGCGACTCACGCTAGGGCCACGC
>JASHYQ010000189.1 GCA_030042955.1 Thermoplasmata archaeon | reverse complement strand
AGAGCGCCTGGTAGTCGACCTCCTGGTAGACCCCGCCGTCTCCGTGGATGATGTGACCCTCACCGATCGCCTTCACGTCGCGGATCGTCACCGCGAGATTCTGCCCGTCGACCAGCTTCCCTTCGAACTGCTGCTGGGCGAGCTCGGTGAGGACCGTATCGACTTCCGGGCCGAGCCGCTCGGGCGGGATACGGACTACGTCCCGGCGATGGTCTAGGTAGTACATGCCTCGCGCGCGAGCGGAGTGTCCTATAAAATTCTTGGGGTCCGCTTTGACGGACGACGCTGCCCTGTCCGGACCCCCCGGGGGTCGGGAGGGGGCGATGCGGCCGACCGGAAGGGTAGAACATCCACCATCCCCCTACTAGAGCAGAATGCGTCCCTCGCCCGGTGCCGACCCGGCGTCTCCCGCGGTGGCCCGTCCGGGACTGACCGTCCCGACGCTGTTCCTTCCGGCTGACGTCCCCCTCCCGCTCCGGCAGGACGTTCCGCTCCCCGACGTCCCGTGGCCCCGGGTGGCCGATACGATCCGCTCGACCCTCGCGGCGGGGGGCTTCCAGATTCTCTCCGCTTCCGAGACGCCCCCGGCGGCCGGGGAGACTTCCTTCGGGGGATTCCCGAGAAAGTCCGAGACCGTGGCAGAACGGCGGCGGCAAAGGGCCCCGATGCCCGCCCCGACCCGGGTGTCCGTGTACGTCCTCTTTGGGGCCGGCCTCGGACTCGGCATCTTCGACGCGGTGGCCGTGGGGGTCCCGATTGTCGCCCTGGCGTGGGCGGGCGGGTCGGCGCTGGTCGCCGCGCTCTTCTGGCTACGGTACGGCCGCTCCTTCCAGAGCGAGGTCGTGGTCGTGGCGCTTCGGTGGGGGCGACCGACCAAGGCGACCCCGGGCTCCGTGGACCACCCGACCCCGCACGTCGCCTGGTTCGCCGGCCGGATCCGCTCGGATGTCCGGGGAGGGCATCGGACCGCGGTCGAGGTCACCGTTCCCCAAGGGCTGGCGCGCGATGCGGGAGCCCTCGCCCGGGATTTCCAGACGCGTCTTGCGGCGGTGACGCCGAATTAGGGGAGCCCGCTCGTCCTAGCCCGGGCCGGAGAGGCCGAGGGCCCGGTCGGTGATCGCGATCGACCGGGCAGCGTCCGGGGCGAGGTCGAACATGGCGCGGATCGCGTCGATGACCTCCGGTATCACGACCGACTCCTGGTGGATCGCCTGGAAGAACGTCGCCGTTCGGCCGTCGACCCGAACCCCCTCCTCCCAGAGGACGTTCTCCATCATGTCCGAGCGGCCCAGGCCCCGGTCGCGGGCGAACTCCATGACCTGCGGGGTTCCCTGGATCCCTTCCCACCGGGAGAAGACATGGAACCGCGGGGTTCGCCGGAGGGCCTCGACCAGCTCGGCGGCGCTCTTCGGCCCGGTGCGGAAGCGGACGTTGTTGACGTGCACGTGCATCAGCGTCGTCGGCACGACGACCGCCGTGGTCGTGATATGGAGGTTCGGGAGGATCGTGTTGACGTCGTGGCCGTGGTGGGAAGGGATCTGGAGGGTCGGGATGATCCCGTTGAGCGGGCCGCGCTTGGTCTCGGCGGGGTCGGCGGCGCGCCGGACAATCGTCGCCTCCCAGTGGTCGACCTCCCATCGTGTGGTGAGGATCGCCGCGGCGCGGGCTAGACCGGTCGTGTTGCACGAGACCACCCGGACGGTTCGGTGGTCCTTCGCGGCCGCGTAGTTCGCGAGCGCGTTGAACGAGACCTCGGCCACCTCCGATTTTTCTCCGCCCTGGAAGACCGCGCGGACCCCGGCCTTCTGGTACAGGCGCGCGTTCTCCTGCCCGACCCGGTCGGGGGCGGCGTCGACCACGACGTCGACATCCTGGAGCAGCTCCTCGATGCGGCCGGCCGTCCGGAGCCCCACCTTCTCGAACTCCGCGGGGTCGCCCGCCCCGGTGACGTAGAGCCGGTAGCCGCTCTGGAGGGCCTCACGCGCCTCGAAGCTCGGACGGGTCTTGGCGACGCCCACGAGGGTCATGTCGGGCTGCTTGACCACTGCGGCGGCGACGCGCTTGCCGATGGTCCCGAACCCGTTGACCGCAACCCGGACCGCCATCCCGCGCCCTCGGGGCGGTCGAGTCGGTGGGAGTTAAGGAGTTTCCCTGCGCGCCGGGGGCCCCCGAAGCCTTTAGCCTCGGGAACCGTCGCGCCGAAGGACCATGGACTTCCGGTTGAGTGACGAGGAGGAGGCGTTCCAGAGCGCCGTGCGCAAGTTCGGCGACAAGGTGCTCCGCCCGAACGAGCGCGCGATCGATGCCGAGGGACGCATCCCGGACGCCGTCCTCGCCGAGATGGCGCACCTGGGGCTCCTCGCCATGCCGGTGCCGACGGAGTACGGCGGGATGGGCGCGTCCGCCGTGCTGACCGAGATCGCGGCGGAAGAGGTGGGGCGAGGGGACTTCTCCATGGCGACGGCCGTCTACTTCCTGCTCGAGGCCGGATGGGGCCACATCCTTGCGGTGCACGGCACCGAGGAGGCGAAGCGCGAGGTGCTCCCGCGCGTGTGCGACGGAACAGCGTTCCTCGGGATCGCGACGACGGAGCCGACGGGCGGGAGCGACCTCGCCCGCCTCCGGACGACCTCCCGGAAGGAGGGGGCCTCGTTCCTGCTCCATGGGGAGAAGGCGTTCGTCTCGGGCGTCGAGGAGGCCAAACGCCTCGGCGGGGGTCACCTCACGCTCGCCCGGGCCGAGGAGGGAGGGTTCCGATTCCTCTACGTGCCCACCCGCAGCGACGGGATCGCCACCCAGAAATTCGAGAACCTCGGGCGGATGGGGATCTCAACCGGCGCACTCACCTACCAGGACGTCCGGGTACCGGCCAAGTACCTGCTGGGCGCCGACGGCAAGGGGTTCGACATCGCGATGGAGGGGTTCACGGTCGCCCGCACGTTCGTCGCGGCGGCCTGCATCGGTGCCGCCGAGCGGTCCCTCGAGACCGGGATGGCGTACATTCGGGAGCGCCAGGCGTTCGGTCAGCCTCTCGGGAAGTTCGAGGGGATCCAGTTCGAGCTCGTCGACCTCTGGACCCAGGTCGAGGCGGTGAAGTGGCAATGCCGACGCGCGGCCTGGTTGCTCGACACCTACACCCTGAGAGGCGACACGTCCCACCGCTCCGAGGTCACCCGGGCCGTGGCGAGTGTCAAGCTGACAGCCCCGCAGGTCGCGTTCGAGTGCGTGAAGCGGGTGATGATGTGGTTCGGCGCGGCGGGCTACACGAAGGATGTCGGCCTCGAGCTCGGATTCCGCGGGGTCATGTCGTACCTCGTGGGCGCCGAGGGCGGACTCAACATCATGCGGATCATCCTTGGACGCGAGCTCCTCGGCCGGGAGTTCGTTCCGTACAAGTGAGGGTCCGGTGCCTCCTCGGCCCGTGACCGCTCCGCCCGCCCTCAACGAACAAGAGTTCCATCAGTGGCTCGCTCGCGAGCTGCCCGCGGGAAGCCACGGGCTCCTTCCGCTGGGGGATGACGCGGCCGCCCTCGTACCTCCCCGAGGGCGCCTTGCCGTGCTGACCACCGACGCGCTGGTCGAGGGCATCCATTTTGTGCGGGACTCCCCGCCGGAGCTGGTCGGCCGGGCGGCGGCCGCGGTCAGCCTCTCGGACGCAGCGGCCAAAGGGTCGCGTCCGGCCGGCCTTCTGGTCGCCTTGCTGGTCCCGGTCGGGACGCCCCGGAAATGGGCGCGCGCGGTCGTTCGGGGGGCGGACCGGATGGGGCGGCGCTTCGGGGCCCCTTTGATCGGCGGCGACACGAAACCGTCGCCGACCCCCTCCGTCGTGAGTACGGTCATTGGCTGGGGTCGGAAGGGCCAGCTCGCTCCGCGGGCGGCCGCACGTCCCGGGGACGTCGTCGTGACGACCGGCACCGTCGGCCGAGGAGGGCTGGCCGCCCACCGATGGGAGACCGCCGGTCGGTCCACGAGCGCTCGCCGACGCGCCCTCCAGAGCCTGCTCGACGTGCACCCACGGGTCCGGGAGGGGGTCGCTCTCGCTCGATGGGCGCACGCCATGCTCGACACCTCGGACGGATTGGCGGACTCTAGCCGCCTGCTCGCTGAGGCGAGTCGGACCTGTGTGGTGATCGCGGAGGACCGCCTACCGGTCGAGCCCGGACTCCACCGTTTGCCCGCGGCGACGCGCTGGCGCGCGGTGACCTACGGCGGGGACTACGAGCTCCTGGCAGCGCTCCCTCCGACCGCGGTCCGCGCAGCCACGGCGGCGGTCCGCTCCGTAGGCGGGCGTCTCTCCCCGATCGGTTGGGTCGAGGGAGGGACGGGAGCCTGGACCCAGCACGGTGCCTCGCGCGACCGGGCGCACCGCGAACCGATGCCGCCGGGGGGATGGCGACCGTTCGACCTCCCGGCGCAGCCCCCGCGGGACGCGTAGGTCGTCAATTGTCGAGACACCGTGCCCCGCCATCGCAGGGGCACGCCATCCTCAAGTAGCCGTCACCCGGTTTCGGCAGCGGCCCCGCGGGGTACTG
>JASHYQ010000188.1 GCA_030042955.1 Thermoplasmata archaeon | reverse complement strand
CTCTCCCTCGGCCCGGGTCGTCCACCTGGTCGGCTCGTTCCCTTCGGTCGTGGAGTGGGGACTCCCCGCGTTGCTCGGCCACCCCGTCGCGCTGGTCGTGCACAAGCCCGGTCTCGTCGGTCTCGAAGAGGCGCTCGACCAGGTCGAGGCCTCCGGCCGAGACTCGTCTCCCCAACTGGTCTTGGTCGCCCAGCTCCCCGAGCGCGCTACCGAGGACTCGGCGACGGCTTCGGGCGGCGGCGCGGGGGCCGTCGCCGTCCGCTTCGGCGGCGGGGGGGCCCTCTCGTCCGAGGCGCGCAAGCTCTGGCTCCAGGTCCCTGACCTGGTTGCGGGAGCCGATGCGCTCCTGGGGTCGCAAGGGATCGCTCCCCCCGTCTCTCCGGGACACCGGCCGCTCTCGCTCGACCGGATCCGGTCGTTCGTCGAGGCACCGCCGGTGGCCGTCTCGGAGGGGGCGTACGTCCCGCGGGCCCGGTATCTGGAGAACCTCCCCAGCCGCTGGCGACTCGTCGCCGAACGGTGCGGGCACTGCGGCTCCCTGACCTTCCCGGCGCGCGGCGTTTGTCGCTCCTGCTCGGCCCGCGAGGGACTGACCCCTCACCAGCTCCCCCTGGACGGAGGGACGGTGGTCGCCGCCACGACGATCGGCCAGGGGGGCCAACCGACCGAGTTCGACCCCCAGGTAGCTGCCCTGGGGGAGTACGGGGTGGTGCTGGTCGCGCTCGCCTCCGGCATCTGTCTCACGCTGCAGGTCACCGACGCGGCGCCCGGCGAGCTCCCGATCGGGGCGCGCGTCCGCACCCGTCTCCGCCGGCTCTACCCGATGGAGGGTGAGTGGCGGTACGGACGCAAGGCGACCCCGTTCGCCTAGTGCTCCGGGGCCGCGGCTGCCGGCTTCGCGGGCTCCCAGGGGGCCCCGACCCACGACTCATAGACCTTCCTCGCTAGATCGGTCGGGTGGTCGACCGGCACGAACTCGTACTTTTCCGGAGGAGGAGCGCCGGTCGTGAGGGCGAGGTGGTGGAGGAAACCCCGACGGAAGACCGCGAGGTCGAGGGACGAACCGGGGGGGTACCCCTCCAGGTCCTTCGCGAGGGAGGCGGCCGTCACCTTCGAGCCGTTGAGGGCCACGATCTCGTCCCCCGGACTGACCCCCGCCCGGTGGGCGGGCGTGTCGAGCAGGACCTGGGTGACCCGGAGGAAGCCCTGCTCATCCTTGTGGCGTACCCCGAGGTAGCCGGGGACGGGGCTCTTGTCGTCCGGCGCCCTCGGTTTCGGGCCGAACGTGAGCCCCGCGTACCGGCTGAACCGGTCGAGGTCGACCTCGACCACCCCCCGGACGTACCGCGCAAAGAACTCCTCGAGCTCGAGCCCTGTCGCCCGCTCGGCGATGCCCTGGAGCTCGTCCTCGCCGACGCCCCGGCCGGGCTTTCCGTACTCGTTCCAGAGGACCCGCAGCACGCTCTCGAGGGAGGCCGCGGTCTCGCTCCGGTGGCGGATCTCGAGGTCGAGGCAGAGGGAGACGATGTGGCCCTTATGGTAGTACGAGACGGATTGGTTCGGCGTCTCTTCGTAGGGAAGGTAGTAGTCGGTCCAACTGATCAACGATAGTTCCTCCAGCGAGAGCGACCGACGACCCGGGGTCTCGAGAAGGAGCTTGGCCATCTTCGCCTCCTCCTCGAGGTAACGGGCGGGGGAGTACAGGTTCGCCCGCCGGAGGACCAGGTCGGAGAAGTAGTCGGTGGTCCCTTCCATCCACCAGAGCAATCGCGTGTAGTTCGGCTTCGTGTAGTCGACCGACGTGAGGACCTTCGGGCGGATCCGCTTCACGTTGTACGCGTGAAGGTACTCGTGGCTCTCGAGCGAGAGGAACCCCTCGTACCGCTCCTGCGGCTGGAAGCAATTCCGGGGGACGACGCCAGAGTTGGAGGTCGCGTGCTCGAGGCCCCCGTCGGGAACGTCGGTGAGGTGGACGAAGAACGTGTAGCTGGAGAGGGGAGAGTCCCCGACCAGTCGGATCGTGCTGTCGGCGATCTTGGAGAGGTCCTCTTCCAGCCGGTGCGCCTCGTAGTTGCCGCCCTTCCCGCAGAGCGAGATGCGGTGCGGGATGCCCTGCGGCCGGACGGTGAGTACCAGGGGATGGCCGGCGTCGACGGGACTGTCGACCAGTTCGTCGTAGTTTCGAGCGCGGTAGGTGGGCGGCCGGCCCCGCACCTCCTCGAGCTCCGTGACGACCTTCCAGTCCGGGGGCAGGTGGAGCTCCAGCTCGACGGGCTCGCCCTGGTGTCCGTCCACGTACGGGAGCGAGAGGGCTGCGTTCAGGAACAGGTGGTCGGAGGTGAGGTCGAAGGCTTCGGTCACCATCTCGTGCCCGTAGACGGTGTAGTCGACTCGGACCTTGGAGCAACCCCCGGTCTGGACCCTCCAGCGACTTGCCTCGACCCGGTCGGTGACCAGACGGGTGTCATCCGGTCCCCCTCGCGCGACGAAGTCCCGGAACCCCCGTACATAGTTGACCAGATGGTACGAGCCGGGGACCCAGGAGGGGACGACCAGGTCGAGCGTGGGGCTCGACACCTCCTCGAGCTCGACCGAGAAGTGGCCGCGGTGGCCTCCCTCCTGGGCGGCGTCGACCCGATACCGAATGCGCACCCGGCTCACCGACCTAGGCGAACCCGGGAAGGTCGCGCTGGTCCCTCTTCTTCCCCGCGTACGGCTCGGCGGCGATCCCGAGGTGGGTCGCGAGGGAACGGAACGTTACGACGAGCTGGTTGAGGGAGTTCGCCATCTCCCGCTGCTCGTTCCGCAGCTCCTCGATCTCCTTGCGGAGCATTCGAAGCTCGGCCTCCCAGTGGCTTTCGTGCGACGACCCGCTCACGACCCTTCCCCTGGGGGCACCGAGCCCCGGTCCTTGATTAGGTGTGCGCGGACGGCGCCAGCCTACGTGCGGGTACCGCTCGGGCCAAAGGGGGAGTTCGAAGTGCCCTTGTCGGTGAACGGGACCCAGTCACCGCGCGTCGAAGAGTAGTCGACCCGCTGGAGCTCGACGACGAACGCCTTCAACAGGTCGGAGGGCGCGGGCCGCACCGAGATGGTGTAGACGTAGATCCCGAACCCCATGAACTCCGTGGCGCGCGCGAGCACCTCCGCGAGGTTCTCGCGGGGGACGGTGACCCGAATCGACGTCTCCCCGAGCAGGCTCGCGAACTCGTCCACGTCGAACGGCCGCTCGAGCGTGATGAGGGGGATTGCCGGGGCGCCCGCCGGGGTTCGGGGCGAGGGTGCCGCCGGGGCGGTCGGGGCTAATGGGGTGGGAGCCGTGGCAGGAGCCGCGGGAGGCGCCGGCGGAGTCGCCCGGGGAGGTCCGGTGGGGCTCAGGGAGGGGTCCTTCGGGGGGTACTTGTCGAGCACGGGGGAGGCATCCCGGCCCACGAAACCACCCCTGGAACGGGAGGACGCCGCCTTCCGGCCGCTCCCCTTCTTGCGGGTCGGCATGGTAGCCCCTGGGAGGCGAAGTGCCCCATAAGCTGTCCGCCGCCGGGTCAGCGGGTCGGGAACGGGGCCGGCGTCTCACCGGGGGTCGAACGAGAGGGATTGAGGGATGTTGTAGCGAGATATACCATGTCAATCTCCGTCACGGACTAGCGAATTTGTAGCCACTTCGGCGACAGTTGGATTAAGTAAGGCCAAGTGGCTGGGCGGTCTGAGCCTGCCTTGAGAGAGCGGGCCGCAATGAGGTAAAAGGAATGCCGGCGCGCGTGATGAAGGAGTTCCAGGCCCCGCGGGGCCTGCCCAGGAAGACGGCTTCCGTCTGCCCCGAATGCATCAAGGTGATCCCGGCGGTCGTACGCGAAAAGGACGGCCGAGTCATCATGGAGAAGACGTGCCGGACGCACGGCTACTTCTGGGACATCATCTCGAACGACGTCGACTTCTATCTCCGGATGGAGGTGTACGCTCACGACGGGGTCGGCTACGAGAACCCCTACTACGACAAGTTCGTCGGCTGCCCGACGACCTGCGGGATGTGCAGCCACCACAAGTCCCACACCGGACTCGCCCTGATCGACCTCACGAACCGGTGCAACCTCAAGTGCCCGGTCTGCTTCGCGAACGCCAACGCCGCTGGCTACGTCTTCGAGCCGACCCGGGAGCAGATCCACTTCATGCTGAAGACGCTCCGGGAACAGAAGCCGGTCGGCACGGTCGCCGTCCAGTTCTCTGGCGGCGAGCCGACGCTTTCCCCGCTGTTCCTCGACGCGGTGTCGATGGCTCGGGACTTGGGCTTCAAGCAGGTCCAGGTCGCCACGAACGGGATCCGGGTCGCCAACGAACCCGGCTTCGCTCAGGCGTGCCGGGACGCCGGACTCCATACCCTCTATCTCCAGTTCGACGGGCTGGACGACGAGATCTACCGGAAGGTGCGGGGCGTCCCGCTCTTGAAGGTCAAGCAGAAGGCCATCCAGGCCGCGCGGGAGACCCACTCCCCGGCCTCCGACCTCGCGGCCGGTAAGCCCGACAAGCCGCTCTCCGTCGTGCTCGTCCCGACCCTGGTGGGCGGGTTCAACGAGAAGGAGATCTGGCCGACGGTTAAGTTCGCGATCGACAACATCGACGTCGTCCGCGGCGTCAACTTCCAGCCGGTCGCGCTCACGGCTCGAATCCCCGACAAGGACCGGTTCCAGATGCGGTTCACCCAGTCGGACCTGGTGCGCATCCTCTGCACGGAGGGCCCGTTCGAGAAGTCGGACTTCTTCCCCGTGCCCTCGGTCGCCCCGATCTCCGAGCTCGCTTCGATCATCCACGGCGAGGAGAAGATGACGCTCACGACCCACCCCGGGTGCGGATGCGCCACCTTCGCCTTCATCTCGAAGGACGGCCAGAAGATCACGCCGCTCCCCCGGTTCATGGACGTCGACGGGTTCTTCGAGAACGTCGAGACGATGATCGAGAAGTACCGGGACGCGCGCTTCGCCCGGGTCCGCACGGCCGTGGCAGGAGCGAAGCTCCTCCACGATGTGTCGAAGTACTTCGACTTCTCGAAGGCGCCGGACGGGGTCACGGAGAAGAACTGCGTCCGCATGATCGCCTCGATCTTCACCGAGGGGAACAAGGAAGCGGTCGCGAAGTTCACCTGGCGGACGCTCTACATCGGGAACATGCACTTCCAGGACG
>JASHYQ010000187.1 GCA_030042955.1 Thermoplasmata archaeon | reverse complement strand
ACGAGGCGGGTCACGGCCTCGGTCACGGGGACGTGGGCCAACGCCGGGTCTTCGAGGAGACGTAGGGTCGCGGGGGACGTCAACCCAAGGATCGCGCGAGTCTTGACGCCGCTCAGGCCGGTCCCCCGAAGGCCGCTCTCGCCCAACGTTTGCAACGCGACGGGAGAGGGGACCGACGGGACCTCGACCCCGTCCGCGACGAGCAGCGAGGCGGTCCTCTCGAACACGCGTCGCTCGAGCGCGAGCGCTGCCTGGACCGAGAGCTGCTGCCCGATTACCGCGTGGAGGAGCGACTCGTAGAGGCTCGCGTCGCGCGGCAGTCGCAGCCCGCGGAAGCGTCGGTCCGTGCCGGCGAGACAGGGCTCGCGTCGTACGAGTCGGTAGAATTCCTCGAGGGGATGGTCGAGCGAGAAGAGCGCGCGAGCCGCCGCCCGGGCGCTCCGAGGGTCCGCGCCCCACGCCTCCACCGCCCACCGGCGGCCCCTCGGCTCGACCGCGAGAACCCACGGCCGTTCGGGAGCGCCCCAGGCCCGGAGGAGTCGGGTCCCGTCGCGCGCGAAGACCAAGGACCGGGAGGAGTGCTCGACCTGTTCCCGGACCGCACGCAGGGAGACGAGCCGAGGCGGCGCGATCGAGGTCCGAGTCGGGGAGCTCACGCCCGTCCATCCACCGCACGGTAAGAGGGGTGCGGGGCGCACCGTTCAGCGCGACGAGGTTTCTCGATACGATTAAACCCGAGCAGTTCTCTGGCCGGCCACCTCTCGCTCTCGGGCGAATAGACGGAGACGGGATGGCCGTCCCACGGTGGTTGCGGGCGTCGTGCGCGGGCTCGGTCGCCGTTCTCCTGCTCCTCCTGGCGCCCTTCCCGCTCCTCGGACCGGCGGCAGCCCACGGGGGCGGAAGCGGAGCCCCCGTCGGGGAGCCCTGCCCCGGAGGGGCAATCGGTACTGCCTACTCCGGCACCCTCTCCTTCGAGGGGGGACCGCTCCCGGTAGGGGACCTGGACAACGTCTCCATTCAGTACTCCTACGCCTACCAGACCACCGTCGTTAACGGCACGGGGCAGACCGTCTCCGTCTCTTGTACGACCGTGGTCCAGACCGTGCTGACCGGACCCGACGGCGCCTTCTCCGTGACGCTCACCCTGCCTCTCAACAGCTGCGACCGCGAGACGGGTGACTGCGAGGTGATCTCCGGGCCGTTCGGTCCGCTCTCGGCCGGACCCACGCTCGCGGCTCCCGCCGGCTACGGGACGGTGGCGACGGTGTACGCGAGCTCGATCGCGATCGACTTCGTCGCGGACCTCGCCTCGCTCACGCTCGACCCGGTGGGACCGGTGGCCGCCTACAGTCCGAGCGGTGTGGAGACGGTTTCCGCCCAGCCGCTGACCGGGGACGGCGCCGGGACCCCCGGGACCCCGCAGTACGACTGGAGCCTGACCGGGACCGGCTGGCGGTTCCTCGGGCCGTTGACCGGCTCGGCGGTCAACCTCACCGGGGCACCCGGAGCCGGGCCCGGAACCCTCTCGGTCCAAGCTCGCCTGACCGTCGGGAACACCACGTTCACCGCGGGACCTACCAACCTGTCGCTCGAGGTCGTGCCGACCTCGCTGCTCGCGGCGAGCGAGAACCAGAGCGAGATCGACGCCGGGGAGGCGGTCTCGGTCACCCTCACCGCCGCCGGCGCACCTGGCTACGCGTACACTGCGGTAGCCCTCCCGGGCCTCGGGCTTTCGGCCCGTCCGCTCGCCTGCTCGTCCGAACCGAACGGGGCGACCTCCGAGCTCGTGGCCTGCTCGACCAACCTCACCTATCCCGACCCGGGGGTCGGGACCCCGGAGGTCGTCGTCACGAACGGGTACTCCACGGCGTCCGAGAACCTGGCTCCGGTGACGGTCAACCCACCCCCGGCCCTGGAGGTGGTGCCGGCGTCCCCTCTCGCCTACGCGGGGCAGCCCGCCAGCATCCGCCTCGCCGCCTTGCCCGGAACGGGCACCGCCCCGTACCGGGGGGCTTGTCTCGACCCGGGGGACGGTCCGGTCCTCTGCCAGATGACCGCGGGCCCCTCCTGGAGCTTCGCACCCGAGTACGCGACAGCCGGCACCTACGTCGGGGCCGCTTGGACGTGGGACGCCCGGGGAGTGAACTCGTCGCTCCCCGTGACCGTCACGGTCGCCTCTCCGCTCGCGCTCGGTTCGATCGCGGGGGCCTCGGTCCCCGTGCCCGAGGGGGAGCCTACCAGCTTTTCGGCGAACCTCACCGGAGGGTTTCTCCCGGGGCGGTACTGGTGGAACGTCTCCAGCGCACCGGGCCCGGTCGCGACGGGAACCGTGCCGAACGACGGACCACTCGCCGTGACGTGGGTCGCTACCCTGCCCGGGTCGGTGTTCCTCTCCCTGACGGTCGTCGACGCGGTGGGGACCTCGGTCGAGCGCTCGGTGGTCGTGTCGGTCGGAGCGGAACCCGCCCAGTTCGTCTCCGCGATCCAGCTGCCCCCCGCGGACCTGGTGATGGCCGGGACCTCCATCGGAGTGACCTGGGAGGCGTTCGACGGCGCAGGGACACCGGCCCTCACGTTCGCCCCCGCCGCCCTACTTTCGTTGACCGAATCGGATGGGAGCGCCCCCTCCATCGCCTGGGCGAATGCCTCCGGGGCCGGCCCCCTCCCCGTGGTGGCCTCGGGGGTCTTCGGAATCCCGAGCGCCGCGTGGGTCCTCGGGCGCCTCAACCTGTCGGTCGCGACGGTGGTCGCCGGACCGCTGACCCTCCGACTCGCGAGCCTGGGCGGTCTTGCTTCGCCACCACCGCTCACCGTGTACGTCGGCCCCGACCTGACCCACCTCCACCTCTACGACCCCGAGGTGGTCCTTCCCGGCGACCGGACGAACCGCACCCTATGGCACATCGAGGACGAGTTCGGGAATCCCACGACCGGGACCTCCGTGGAGGTCGAGTTCTCGACGGTCGGCTTCTCCGAGGACACGGTCATGCCGGTGCTCGCGGAGGCCGGCGGGACCACCGGCGTCTGGGTCAACTTTAGCGCCCCGACGTCCGCCGGCGGGACGGTGGAAGTACGGTCCCCGCTCAGCGGGGTCCTCCTCGGTCCTCTCCAGGTCCCCGCGGCCACCTCCGGCGCTTCCGGCCGCACCTCGTGGAACCCGCTCGTGCTCGGAGTCCCCATCGGAGCCGCCGCCCTCGGTGCCGCGGCCGTGGTCGCCCGTCGCCGTCGCGCAGCCTCACGGAGCGACCTCTCGGAGGAGGAGCTCCAGCACTTCGTCGAGGGGCGGGACCGGGTGATCGCGGCGGTGGAAGCGGCGGGGGTAGCGGACCTCGCCCGTATCGAGGCGGCGTGGACCGGTACGGCGCCCCCGGCGGAGCTCTCCGACTGGGTCGCGTCGCTGGTCGCCGACGGGACACTCGGGGCACGCACCGGGCCGGACGGGGTCGCGCGGTTCTGCTTGGCGGCGCCGGCCCTAGGCCCCGCGCACATCGTCCTCGATGAGGAAGCGCTCGCCGAGGCGACGCGCGCTCGCGACGCCTTGGTGCGCGAGCCCGAGCGCGAACGCCCGGAAGAGCCTCGCTAGGACGGGTCGCGGCCGACGAGGTCGTAGTACCGGTAGGCGGCCTCGCCGGCGCCGAAGCAGTACTTCAGCGTGGTGAACCCGCGCTTGAGGTCGGCGGCCGCGCGACCCACGGCGGCCGGCTCCTTCCCCCGGTGAAGCAGGTCGTCGAACAGCTCGGCGATCTGCCCCATCTCTCGCGGGCCCATCCCCACGCGCGTCACTTCGGGGCTTCCCAGGCGGACCCCTCCCGGATGCTTCGGGCTCTTGTCCCCGGGCAGCAGGTTCTTGTTGGTGATGATCCCGATGTCGGCGAGCCGGCGCGCGACCGCCTCGCCGCCCCCCTCTTTCTCGACGCGGACCGCGATCGTGTGGGAGCGGGTGAAGCCGAGGTCCGGGGCGAGGACGTCGAACCCTTTGTCGTGGAGCGCCTGGCCGAGCGCGCGTGCGTTCGCGACCGTCGCCCGGGCGTACTCCCGTCCGAACTCGAGGTGCTCCGCGAGGCTGACCGCGAGCGCCGCCATCGCGTGGAGGTGGTGGTTGCTCGTGACCCCGGGAAACGCCCCGCTCTCGAGCTTCCGCACGAGCTCCGCGTCCTCGGTCTGGCCGAGGAGGATCCCATGCTGGGGGCCGGGAAGGGTCTTGTGCGTCGAGGCCGAGATCACCGTGCATCCCTCCCGGAGCGGGTCTTGGAACTCGCCGCCGGCGATGAGCCCCAAGACGTGCGCTCCGTCGTACCACCCCCGCGCGCCGATCTCCTCGAGCGTCGGGCGCAGTTCCTCGATCGGCAGCGGGAA
>JASHYQ010000186.1 GCA_030042955.1 Thermoplasmata archaeon | reverse complement strand
TACTGACGTGAAAAAGGTCGGCCCAAGGGCTCAGACCCCCCTTCTTCCTCGGCGGTGCGCGCGCTCTCGTAAACACGCAAGTCTCCTTACACCTGTGCCGTATGGGCGTTGCCGATGAATGCTGGACGCGGGTCTCCAGAGGCTCTTCTCGTTCGCGATCGGATGCGGTTCCGTGCGAACCGACTCTGCCTGCCGCTGGTGCGGTACCTACTCTGGGCCATGACCGTCATAGTGGGGTGACCCTGATTGTCGCCTGGCTCGTTGGGTTGATTCAGGCCCAGGTGCGCTTGATCCCCTACGGATTCGTGTAGGCTGGCACCTTATCGGCCTGCGGAAGATTCACCTCCTCCACGCGGATGACCACGGCGGAAACGGAGTCCGGCGTCTATGCCCTCGACGGGCAAACGTTCGACCTCTCCCGTGTGGCCTCGAAGAGTCCTCTCGCTGCTCGTTCCGCTAGCCGGTGGCTCCTGGGGATCGGCCTTGCCTTCCTAGTCGGATGGGGGGTCGCCATCCTTCCCAATTTCTTCCTTCCTGCTCGCGCGTTGTGGTGGTGTTACAGGGGATGTGTTCTTGCTCCCGCCTCCGCGTACTGGATCGGCTTGGCTCTGTGGACCGGTGTCGTCCTCTTCCTCGGGGTCTTCGCAACAGTGCTGGGTCTCGCATCCGGTCGGCCAGCTCCGACCCGAGTATCCGTCGGTCAGAGCGGCCTGACGTTCGTGCTCCCGACAGGGCGCACTTTTTTCGAGCGATGGCCCTCACGGTGGGCGTACATCCCGCTCAACGACTATCGCCAGTCGCCGCGGTCCTACCAGAGCCGCAACCCTCCTGGGGACATCCGAGCCGGAGGCAGGGCTTGCCCGTTGACCGGCGACGCAATCGACGGGATCCTGTCCATGGCAAGGTCTGTCGGCGAGAGTGCAGAGGCTCGCCGACTTGACTACACTAGGAGATCAGAGGACCCGGGCGTGGTCATCACATATTACATTACTGGCAAATCCAAGAAGCGTCCCTAGGAGAACTCAGTAGGAGTGTCGCCTGGCGGTCAGGCCGGATCCTGATGATGATTTGCCTCGAAACGGCCCGTTGTTCGTCGAGGGGTTGGCCGAAGGGTATCGGTGAGGCTCGGAGGGGGTCCTTCGGGCAGGTCCGAGCATCGAGCGCCGTTGGCTCTTCAGGAACGACTATAGGAGCCGAGTGGGTCATCCGTAGCCGCCATGTGTCCGGCTCGCACGGGCCGCTCGATTCGCGCGCAAGTACCGTGGAGGGAGTGGGCCGTGGCCGCATTCGTCGCGGTGGGAGTGGCTCTCGCTGCGTTGACCCCTTTCTCCCCGTGGTACGCATTGACTCACAAGCTCAACGACTACACCTTGGAGAACACCACATTTCAGTTGACCGTGACCTCTACCTTGTACCCAGGCAGCGACTGGCGGTACCACTGTACCTCCTCCGCCGACGCACCCGGCTGGGCCCAGTTCTGTCCACGTACCTGGTCGTCCCCCAACGGGATTTCACAGTCATACGCCCTCTTTGGAACGTCTGCGGCCCAGTCCAGTAGGATCGGCGCACTGTACGGGGCGCTCTGGTCGCTCGCTTGGCTTCCTCTAGTTGCCGGCATCGGCTCGTTGGGAGGGCTGGTGCTCCTTCTTCACGGGCGGGGAGGTTGGCGTCTCCGGACGGGCCTCGGCTTGGCCCTCGCTTGCGCCGCCGTCGTGTCGCTGGGGATGGTGAGCGGCGTAGGGCTGCTCCAGCCCCCGGCCATCGCCCACGCCGATGGGGTGAACCAAGGAGGGCCGAGCGCAACATTCTGGGGCGCTTGTGGTCCAGCGACCGATTGCGAAGGCACCTATCCCGGTCCGAACGGGACTTTGGCCGTTACCTCCGCCTCCTGGGGCCCCTCCTTCGGCTGGTTCTTCCAGCTGGTGGCGGGCGTCCTCTTCCTGATCGCGGCCCTCGCGACCCTCAGGGCAGGTCGGCATCTTCAGCGGACCTCCGGGACCGAAGGGCCATCCGGGAACTAGCCGTCGCCTACCCGGTGTCTGCGCTGGCAAGCGTGGTCAACGCATCGGTTACGTTCCAAACGGGTTCGATTCACACTGATAAGGCATGAGCGATTGGGGTTCATCGTAGGTGGAAATCGATTGACGGGGCAGTTGTCCGCAGGCCTCTCGGAGGAGGTTAGGCGAGCCATCCAGTTTCAGCGACTTGGCTATGTCGCCTCAGTTTCCCGCGGGGGCACGGTCCACGTCTCTCCCAAGGGATCCCTCGCCCTCTGGGATGAACGAACGGTCGTATGGGCCGATGTCAACTCTCCGAAGACCGTTCGGAACCTACAGGAGAACCCCTCGACAGAGATCGCGGTCGTGGATCCGTTCACTCGGAAAGGGTTCCTCCTGCGAGGTCGAGCGAAGGTCTACCGGAGTGGACCCGAGTTCCAACGCGCGCTCGGTTTGTACCGGTCCGCTTACCACGATGTCGGCCGAATTCGCAGCGTCGTGCTCGTTCGAGTCGCCCGGGTATCTCCAGTCGTATCGCCGGTGTACGCCCAAGGACTGACAGAAGACGAGGTTCGAGCGCTCTGGGAGGAGTGGTACAGTATCACCAAGGGTCGGCCCAAGGTAGTGGCCGACCTCGTCCCGCCAGCCGACTTTTGAGCGGCGAGCGCCGATTCAGAATGCGACGGTCCGCGCAACCATTCTGCTGTAGGCGGACCCGATTTTCCTGCCCGTTCGAGATTCGTCGGCTAGGGCGGGAAACAGGCAAGGTCCAAGACGGGCCTCGTGTCCCCCAGGGGGTTGGTCGAAGGGCGCGCCTTCCTCCATGCAGGGCTGGGGCTGCCCGAAACTCCACCCGGACCCCTTCGATCCGGCCAAGATAGGGTGGGTTACCCCCGTGGGGGTGTACCCTAGGTCCTCACTTCGTCACGACCTTCGCCTTCTCTGGGATCAGTTCAATCCATATCCCGTTCGGATCTTCAACAAATGCTTCGTTCCAACCTTCTGAGCTTCCGATCTCGCGTGGGCGCACCAGAACCGTCACGCCCTTGGACTCGAGGTCCTGTACGACCCGCTCGACGTCATCGCACTCAAAGGCCAGGTGATCCAGTTCCTCGCCATTCGAGTAGGGTGGACCGAACCGGCTTCCAGGTTTGTACCAGTTGAGCTCGAGTAGCTGCGGAGATCCCGGGCTTCGAAGCGTCGCGACCTTTCCATGGGGAGGAGTTGGTTGAGGGGGTTCCATGATCTCCATCCCGAGGACCTCGGTGTAGAACCGAATCGACTCGTCCATGTGGCGTACTCGGATGCCGGTGTAGCCGAACCGTAGGTTCATCCGACACTAGCAATCCTGCCAGCGTATGGAAGAGGAGTCCGAGGGATGAAGGCGGGCTCGAACCTAGCAGTTCCGGCGCGAGCAATGGGGTCCGAGAGGTCGAGACCTCGGGACTCAGGCCGGGGACTTGGGCCACCCCCGAAGAGCGCACCTTGATCGGATCCCAGTTCTCAATCGAAACCCCTCGCTAGAATCGCTTTGAGACTCCCCTTGGACCCCTCCGACTCGTTCAACGTTGCCGGCGCAGGAACGCATCGGGATGGTTCCGGGTTGTCGTCGGGCGGGGCGTCCATCGCCGGTTCCCGAGTTCGCTCAATCCCGGACGGGGCGAGCTGGCACGGTTCTTCTGGCCTCCTGGGGTAGTGCACCGGCCGTCGGACCTGGGACCCTCCGGCCTGTGCCCCGAGCGGGCCCGCCCGGGTCGAGAATCCCGATGAGATAGTCGCTCACGGTTATCTGAGAACCCCCGCTGCCCGACCTGACGTGAACGCTCGCGTCCGGCGGTTCTTGCCCGAGATCGTGGTCGTCCTCCTTTTCGCCGGCTACGGGCTCGGGGTCGCCCTCGGTCCGTACGGTGGGCTCGTCGAGGGGGGAGTGACCGTCGCCTCCGTCACGCTTGTCCCGGCGGTCCGGCGATCCGGCGGGGCATGGGGCACCGAGCTACGGCTGTTGTTCGTCGCGGGCGTGGTGATCGGTAGCGTAAGTGTCGCGACGGGGCTCGGAAACAACGCGACCGACGAACCGTTCACGATGTGGGGGTACCTCTCGCTCCTCCTGCACGGGCGGGACCCCTACACCACCGCGGCGACGATCACGTTCACGGCGCCGGCCCTCGGGCTTCCCTCGCTCGCGGGCACGGGCCAGTTTCACTACATCTACCTTCCACTCCTGCTGTTCTTCCAGGTTCCGGGAACCGGAGCGACCGGGTACAAGGCGATGTGCCTCGGCTGCTGGGCCGGGATCGTCTATCTCGTCCGGCGCGACGAAGTGGCGTCGCTTTGTCTCGTCTCCCCGATGGTGGCGCTCCTCGCGGCGAACGGCTTCACCGACCTGCCGGTGCTGCTCCTGATGACCCTGTCGCTCCGCGGAGTTCGGGGAAGTTCAGCGAAGGCTGCCGAGTACGCGACCTATGCGATGAAGCAGTTCGCGAATCTGTTCTGGTTCGCGTTGTACGCCGCACGGCGGGACGGTCGGGGGATGGCGATGGTGCTCGGCATCACCCTGCTGCTGTGCGCGCCGTTCCTCCTCTGGCATCCGACCGGGATCTGGTGCGAAGCCCTGACCTTCGGGCTCAGCCCCGGCTGCACGAGCGCGCTGAGCACCTCGGGCCACCTTACGGACCTGTACCTCCACTGGAACTACTACCTCTGGATTCTCTGGGTCTATGCGCTTTATGAGATGGAGCTTCGCAAGTTTGTCCGGAACTGGCGGGCAGGCCGGGGCTCGTTACGCGACACCCAGTCGCAGCCATCCGACCGCGTGTCGCCACCAGAGTAACGTGCGTCTTCTTCCCCTAAGGGGTGGTCGAAAGGTGTAGGTTTCCCTCGGTCACCCGGGGCGCGCATCGAAGGACCGAGGAAGGCACTTAGGCGGGGTTGAGATGGGTTCAATATGGT
>JASHYQ010000185.1 GCA_030042955.1 Thermoplasmata archaeon | reverse complement strand
CGATGTTGTTCATGGTGATCGAGCGATTCAAGAATCGAGATGCGAGGGGTATCTACGAACGTTTCCACCAACGTGGTAGAATGATGCCGGAGGGCCTCCGATACGTGAGCAGCTGGGTTGAAACCAACTTCGACCGTTGCTTCCAGGTCATGGAATGTGAAGACCGGTCTCTCTTCGAGCAGTGGACCGCGCATTGGACCGACCTGATGGATTTCGAGATCATTCCTGTCATGACAAGTACGGAGGCATCGGCCCACGCCTTGTCCTCCCCGCGCTGAAGGTAGAGCGAAGGGGGATCCCCCCGTTCGCCCTCTTCGTCCTTGCGCGGATCGCGGTCCTCGCATCGGCCGCGCTCCCTTCATCCGGGCCGGCGGTCGTCTCCAGGGTCACGGGCATGGCGAATACGAAAACGCCCACCCACCACCGGGTCCTCCCGGGGCCGATAGGTTGGTCACCTGCCAGGCCCCGAAGTTGCCGGGGAACCAGTAGTGATAAGACTGCGGGAACGGAAGCAGATAGGGGACGGTCGTGGGCTGCCCATGGACCTCAAAGTTTAGCCAGATATTGAACCCGGAGGAGTGTACAAACAACGACTTCTGAGAGAGGCCGCACGTGGTAACGTTCCCGGCGTTGGAGCCGGTAAAGCCATTGTCGAAGTACGCGGAGGATTCCCCTTTGGCGGTCGCGTAGACGAACGTGTGGGGCTCGTTGATATCGCTCCAGTTCCCCTCGTTTCCCATCATGCCCGAGTAGCTCAGGTAGTCGGAAGCAAACGACACCGCGAATCGTTGGCCGCACCGAGCACTCAAACCTGGACCCCAGACGGTTTCGTTGGTACCCTCCGATATGTTCGCGAATAGGCGTTCGAATACGCCTCCAAAGCTCCCGTTGATGATCTCCGCACCTTCCCCGGAAATCGGGAAGTTCCCGATCGAGCCCGGCGGTATTGTGGCGTTACCGGCCACATATCCGCCGTATGGGGCGTTGATGAGTGTGACCGGGACCCAAGTGACCTGGCTATCTACTGTGCCGCCTGTCACGCACGACCAATGAACCAACGGTGCCCACCCACCGATTACGGTCGGCACGAACAGTCCAACGATTGCGACGCAGACGGTCGTGGTTGCCACGACCGCCACCTTTCGCCGCCGAGTCCACGGCATGGACCCGTGGGCGCGACGCTCTCGCGACTATGAAATGGTAGCCCCATCGGGTTCGCTCCCGCTTCCGTGCGTCTCGCTCCCGCGCGCTGATTGCGGTCATCATCAGAGCTGGGCTGCCGAAGGGATGATCGCTCAGTGACTGTCCCAGATATACACTGAAGCGGACTCAAGAGCGTGGGGTTCGCTCGGCCCAGCGAGGTCCAACCCGTTCGACGCGCCCTATCCAGTGGTGCGCGTAACGGGGTGCGAAACCTTCCCGATCACCCCTTGAAGCGCCGCAACGCGCTCCGCGTAGTTCGGGTGATGGTCGAGTAGTCCGCTCGTAAGAGCATCGGCGAGGCGCGCGCGGGCCGAGGCATCATCCCCCCGGTCGTGGGAGAGTTGCGCCAATCGCAGTAGTACGTCCGCTATGTCCGATGGAGTCTTGAGCCGACGGGCGAGCACCAGCGAATCCTCATAGTGCCTTTCCGCCGTGTCGTACGACCCCTCCGCGTGATCGATCATTCCCCGCGCCAATAGGATCTGCTGCTCCGCAAGCGCGTCGCCTACAGGAGCCAGCACCCGGGAGGCGCGTTCGATGGCCGCGCGCGCACTTTCCGTCCGGCCCAGCTCCACCTCCAGCTGGGCGAAATTGAACTCACACCAACCGATCCACCGAGGAGAGTGGGCCCGCTCCGACGATTCGATCGCGAGGCGAAGGTCGCGAATGGCGGCGTCGGATTCGCGCGCGTCCCACTCCGCCATCGCGCGGTCCATGCGGGCGCGCGCGAGCGCGACGTGGTTCCCACCGGCCGCGAAGAGGGTCGCCGCCCGATCGTAGAGATCGAGAACCGTCGCGAGAGTGGTCGGGTCCGTCGGGATCGTCACGTTTGCGACGTCCACGAGGGAGTGTCCCTGCTCGAGCGGGGTCCCCTCCCGCTCGGCAATCTGGAGAGCGGCCCGGAGTTGCGTTTCCGCCTGGGCGAGGTCCCCTCGCCTCCAGCTCGCGAGCCCTGAGACCCGGTACGCCGCCATGAGGTCGCGCGCCGTTCCGACCTTGGGGAAGTGGTTCCATGCTTCCGCAATCAGCGACTCCGCGCTCGTGTACTCGCCCCGCTCGAAACGGGACCAGGCGAGGCCGAGCAACACGCGTCCGAGCTCGAGCTCGTGGCCGGCATGGGCCCGAGCGAGCCCCAGCGCCTCGCTGAGAACCTCCTCGGACCGGTGAGGGCTCCCCGCCTCCGTTAGGAGTCGACCCTCCTCGGTAAGAAGCCGGATCTCGCTCGAGACGTCGGACGCCCGTCGGCGCCGCTGCGCCTCCAAGGCCCGGGAAACGAACGTCGCGGCGGTTTCGAACGCGCATGCGCGGCTCGCGATCTGGGCCGCTGCCAGATTGTAGCGGACCCCACGATCGCTGTCATGACCTAGGTAGAAGTGGCGGGCCAGCTCGGTTTCTCGCGCGCCCCCCTTGGCCTCGAGGGCGAGTCCCGCCTTCTCATGGAGAATCCTTCGATGAGTCTCCGTGAGATCGGCGTAGGCATTCCCTCGGACGGCCTCGGTGACGAACGAGTACGATTCGTGACCCTTCTCACGGAAAAATCCTTCCTGGACGAGTCGGTCGACGGCCTCGCTGAGCCGCTCCTCGCTGAGGCCAGTGACCGCGTGGAGATCGGAGAAATCGAAGTCTTTGCCGAGCACTGCGGCGGTGGCAATCACCCGCTGGGCGGTCGAACCGAGGGAGTGGATCCGTGCGGTAAGGATCTCCTGGAGGCTCTTGCCGACGACCGGCGACATCGACCGATCCATCGATCGATAGCCGGTCGTCGAACGGACGAGTTGTTCGACGAAGAGGGGATTCCCGTCCGTCTGGGTGTGCCAGCGCAGCACGTCCTGCGGATCCGGGTTTCGGCCTCCCATGATCCAGCGAACGAACTCGG
>JASHYQ010000020.1 GCA_030042955.1 Thermoplasmata archaeon | reverse complement strand
GGTCCCGGGTCCGGGCTTAGGGATCCGGACCTCGGTGAGCATCTCGGTAGGTCCGAGCGCGGTGACGAACGTGTCCCGGTAGAACTGGCGCGCGGGGACGGTCCGGGCTCCCTTCGGACCCCGCACCTCGTACTCGGCTCCGAGGGCCATCATACAGGCTGGAAGGTCGTTCCCCGGGTCACCGTGCGAGACGTTCCCGCCCACCGTGCCCCGATTCCGTACGATGGGGTCGGCAATCTCCCCGCCCGCATCCGCCAGGATTGGATACCGGCTCCGGACCATGGCCGATTCGGCGAGGTCGTTCGTCCGTGTGGTGGCGCCGATACGCAGGAACTTGTCATCCTCCCGGATGTACGAGAGGCTCGGGATCCGGTTGATGTCGATCAGCGCGGCCGGTTGAACCAGCCGGAGTTTCATCATCGCGACGAGGCTCTGGCCGCCGGCCAGGATCTTCGCCTCTCCCTGGTGCTGTTCGAGGAGCCCGATGGCGTCCTCCACGGTCGTCGGGGCGTAGTATTCGAAGCTCGGTGGATACACTGTACAACCCCCCCTGAGCGGGTCTAGCATGGCCAACGATTCATCCCCTATGAAGATTCTCCAAGTGGAGGGTAGGGGGACCGAGAACGGGCCAGTCGGCCTGCGACCCCGTCCTTCGCGGAAGCCTAGATAGGGAGGGGGGTTGTCCGTCTAGGAATGCAGGCCGGTCACTACGCGCGCCATCTCAGCGAGCTCGTCGCCCGGCGGGAGCCGTTCGCGGTCGCGACCGTGACCCGGACGGAGGGCTCGACCCTCGCGAAGTCCGGCTTCAAGATCCTCATCACCCAGAAGGGCGAGGTCGCCGCCGGCACGCTCGGAGGCGGCTGCCCCGAGGGACCGATCGTCGAGGCGGCCCTGCTGGCGTTGAAGAGCGGGGAACCGCGCGTACTGCGGATCCATCTCGTGGACACCGAGGGGTCGGTCGCGGGCACCGTCCGAGAGACCGACCCGAACGAGATCTGGGTCCAGACCAACTGCGGCGGAGTGCTCGAGGTGTACATCGAGCCGATGCTGCCGACACAGCGCCTCATCATCGTAGGTCAGGGCGGGAAGGATGACTTGGAAGGCGCCCTGGTCCACCTCGGCAAGCTGCTGGCTTTCGAGGTGGTCGTCATCGACCCGAACCCGTCGCTCGCGGAGGCCCCGCATGTCCTTCTCCGCGAAGGGCACATCGATGCCGGTGCGCTCGGACTGAACCGACACGACTACGTCGTCGTCCTCACCAAGGGAGAGCGCGACGTGGCGGTCCTGGAGGCGTTGGCGGGGGCCCCGGTGAAGTTCGTGGGGCTCCTCGCGAGCCGCCACCGGCTTCGGCAGGACCTGGAGGAGCTGGCCCGGCGGGGCGTCCCCGAGGAGTTCCGCAAGTCGTTGCACGCCCCGATCGGGATCGATATCGGGGCGAAGACACCGGAGGAATTGGCCGTGGCGATCCTGGCCGAACTGCTCGCGACGAAGTACGGGAAGACCCCCTACGGAGAGGCTAGGCCCGCGGACCGGAGCTAGCGGGGCGGGAACGAGTCCTCGGGCATCAGCTGCACGAGGTGGGCCGAGGCCGGTGCCCGCGCCGGATAGTCCCGAATGTACCCGCCGTAGTAGGGAATGCGGCCGGCCACGACCGCGCGGAACGCCTCGCGGAGGGCGCTGTCGTCCAGTCCCCGCGTCGGGATCAGGTCGTCGTTCCGGTTCAGACAGCCCTTCAGTTCGCCCTTGTGGGTGACCCGGATCCGGTGGCAGTGCATGCAGAACTCGGGGTTGTAGACAGGGTCGACCACCTCGACCTCGGCCTCGTTGAACAGGTAGATGCGCCGGTGGTGCATCTCGCGCACCAGGACATGGTCCGCGCGGCGTTCGAGCCACTGCTTGACGGAGTCGATGTCCACCGACCAGTCCTTCGGGCCGACGAGCTCGGGCATGAACTGGATGAGCTGGACCCGAAGTCCCTCGGATTGGCTCGCGAACCGGATCAGCTCCGGGATGTGCGGGAGCGTCGGAAGGAAGACCACCATGTTCAGCTTCACCGGCTTGAGGCCGACCCGGAGCGCGGCTTCGACCCCACGGAGCACCGGGGCGAGCGACCCTCCCCGGATGTCGCGGAAGGCGGTCGGGTCGAGCGAATCGAGGGAGACGTTGATGCGTTTCAATCCCGCATTCCGCAGGCTCTCGGCCCGCGCCGCGAGCATCGAGCCGTTCGTCGTGAGCGACACCTCGTCGATGTGGACGACCGTACGAGCGACGATCTCCTCGAGGTCCGGGCGCACCAGGGGCTCGCCGCCCGTGAACTTCACCGAGTGGATGTCGAACTCCCGCGCCACTCGGACCAAACGTTCGACCTCCAACGGGGTCATCTCCTCCCCGTGAGGGGCTCGGGGCCGGGCCACGGGGCCAAGGCCCTCGTCGTGACAGTAGACGCACGAGAAGTTGCACCGCTTCGTTACGCTGATCCGGATGTCGGTGACCTCGCGCCCGACCGAGTCGACCAGCATGAGAGGGGACTGAGGCAGCGGTGGCTATAGTCTTGACGACGGCGACCTGCCGCCCGAGAGCGGGCTACCTCCTCGAGCGGGGCAAAGTTCTTCGGGCCCGCTCCGCTGGGGCGGGCGGGGAGGCGCCCGCATCTCGGGGATGACCGACAGCGAGTCCTGGAAGGATCCGGAGGAGGTGCGGGAGCTCCTGGCCACCCAGGCCTACATCGCGGAGCCCCCCCTCGCGACCGCGGTCTTCCTGAGCGCCCGGCTCGGCAAACCGTTGCTGGTGGAGGGTGAGCCGGGATGCGGTAAGACCGAGATCGCCAAGGTGCTCGCCGCGTTGACGGGTGGAGAACTGATCCGGCTGCAGTGTTTCGAGGGGCTCGATGCCCGCTCCGCGCTCTACGACTGGGACTACCCGCGCCAGCTGCTGACGATCCGGATGCACGAGCGCGATGGGGCCCCCGAGACGCTCGAGCGCCAGGTCTTCAGCGAACGGTTCCTGCTCCGCGGCCCCCTCCTTCGGGCGCTCGGTGGGGAGGGCCCCCACCGCCCCATCCTGCTGATCGACGAGGTCGACCGCGCGGACGAGGAGTTCGAGGGGCTGCTCCTCGAGGTCCTCTCCGATTTCCAGGTCACCATCCCCGAGCTCGGGACGATTCGGGCGAAGCGGGTCCCGCTCGTGGTCATCACCTCGAATCGGACGCGCAACCTCAGCGACGCGTTGAAGCGCCGCTGCCTCTACGCCTACGTCGACTATCCGGATGCGGAGAAGGAGGTCGCGATCCTGCGCCGACGCCTCCCGTCCCTCGAAGACCGGTTCGCGCATCAGATCGTCGACTTCGTCCAGCAGCTGCGCCGGGCCCCCGACCTGGCCAAGCGACCGGGCGTAGCTGAGACCCTGGACTGGGCGGCGGCCCTCCTCGCGCTCGGACGGGAGGCGCTGGACCCCGAGACCACCGAGCAGACCCTCGGCTTCCTCATCAAGGACGCGGACGACCTCGCGCTGCTGCGCGAGCATCGGCCCCCCGTAGTCGAGAACGCGGGATGACGCCGGAGGGTCCGGCCGAGCCGCGCGCGACGTTCCTTGGTCGGTTGGGGGCGTTCTGCACGCTCGTGCGGAACCGCGGGGTCGCGGTCGGCATCGGGTCCGAGACCGACCTGGGGGCGGCCGTGCTCGTCATCGACCTTCTCGACCGCAGGGCGTTCCGGTCGGCCTGTCTCGCGACCCTGGCCAAATCCCCCGAAGAGCTGGAGGTGGTGGCCGAGGCGTTCGAGGAGTTCTGGGGGACGGCGGGTCGAGGCCTGGGCCTCCCGTGGACCGGCGCCGGCACGACCGTTGTCCGTCCAGCGCGGGCGCGAACCCATCGCCCGGCTCACGCCGCGCGGGCTCCGCGGAACCCGGAGGGCCCCAGCATCACCGTTGCGTTCGGGACGTGGAGCGCCACCGCCCCGAGCTCGGGCCACGGCCTCGGGGGCCGTCCGGAGCGGGAACTCCGTAGCGTTCGGGAGGGGGCCCGCCGGCTCCGCAGCCTCGTCGCGACCCTCCCCGGTCGACGGCACGGACGGTCGCCTCGGGGGACGGTGGATGTGCGGGACACCCTGCGAGGCGGTCTGCGGCACGGTGGGGAGTGGATGGAGTTCCGGCGTCAGCGGCCCCGCCTGCGGCGTGGGGAGTTCGTCGTGATGTGGGACGTGAGCGGCTCGATGCGCGAGCACGAGAGCCAGTGCTTCGCGCTCGCCCATGCGCTCGCGGCCGTCTCGCGGGGAGCTCGGGTCTTCGCGTTCAGCACGAACCTCACCGAGGTCACGAGCGAGCTCCGGCGCCACAGCTACCGTCGGGCCGCGGCGGACGTCGGAGCCCTCATCGACCGCGCGGACGGGGGAACCCGGATCGGCCAATCGTTGACCGAGCTGGCCGAGCACTCCCGCGGGCTGGTGCGGGACCGATCGACCGTGGTCCTGCTGAGCGACGGATGGGACCTCGGCGAGCCCGAACGCACGGGGGAGGCGCTCGCCCAGCTCGAGCGCCGCGCGCATGCGATCGTCTGGGTAAACCCGTACGCTCGGCGCCCCGGGTTCGAGCCACGGGTGGGCGCGCTTCAGTCCGCACTCCCGTACCTTGACCTGCTCTGGGGGCCGGAGGATTTCCTCCGGGCCCATCCGCCTCGAACCCCACCCCGCTTGCCGACCGCTCCTGCCCCTGTTTAATCGGTCGTGCCGTTTCGGCGGGACGGGGCATACTCGCGACGACCCATGAGGATCGTGGTCGTAGGAGGGGCTGGACTCGTCGCGCTCCCCGTCATCGACGAGGCGCTCGCGCGGGGCCACGAGGTCACGTGGATCGCACGGATTCTGGAGGCGGTCGTTCCCCGGCCGGGACTGCAAGCGGTCGCCCGAGAGGTCTACCGCCGGGAGGAGCTCGTGAACCTGGTCCGGGGCCACGACATCGTGATCGGTGCCTTCGACGTGGATTGGAAGAACCCGGACCTCTACGATGAGTACGTTCGAGGCGCCCGATCGGTGCTCGGAGCGACGAAGGAGGCCGGGGTCGCGCGACTCCTGTGGGTGGGGGGAGCAGGAACCCTGGAAGTCGCCCCCGGTGTCCGGCTGGTCGACACGCCCGAGTTCCCCACCAAGTTCAAGGCCGGTGCG
>JASHYQ010000184.1 GCA_030042955.1 Thermoplasmata archaeon | reverse complement strand
CGAACGGGATGGGGGCGTTCAGCTGCACCTTCGCGGTCCCGAGCGGGACGACGACGTCCACGGTGACCGCGACGGACGTGGGCGGCCAGGTCGCGACCGCGACCTTCAAGGTAACGTAGCGGTACCAGGGCGAGGCGGCTGGGCAGATCGCCTCCGTTCCACTCGAGCGTCTCGGGGCGGGCCTCCGGCTAGCCACGCCCTTAATCCCCCGGCCTCCATCCGGGGGCGTGCCTGACGGACGGCGTCGACTGGCCGCCATCATGTTCACCCACATGGTGGGGTACTCGGCCATCGCGCAGCGGGACGAGCCGCTGGCCCTGAGTCTGGTCGACGAGCAGCGGAAGCTGACCCGACCGGTGGTGGAGCGGTTCCGAGGAAGGGAAGTAAAGACGCTGGGCGACGGAGCGCTCGTCGAGTTCGATAGCGCGCTCCAAGCCATCCAGTGTGCGGCGGAGATCCAGCGACGCGAGCATGAGCGGAACTCCCGGCCGAACGTAGTGCCCGTGGAATTGCGGATCGGGATTCATCTCGGTGATGTGGAGCAGTACCGCGACGACATCCTGGGCGACGCGGTCAACATCGCGTCGCGGATCGAGCCGCTCGCCGGGGCCGGAGGGGTCTGCGTCACCGGTTCAGTCCAGGAACAGGTTCAGAACAAGATTCCCTACGCGCTCACGCTCCTCGACCACGTGGTCCTCAAGAATATCGAGGCCCCCGTCAGCGTCTACCGGGTCGAGCTTCCGTGGACTGCAATCGGCGTGGCTGGGGAGACCCCGTCGAGCGACCAGACCGGTGCGGCCCCGTCGGAATCGGGGAGCATGCCCGAAGAACCGCGGCGGCTCGCCGCGATCATGTTCACGGACATGGTGGGCTCCTCGGCGCTCGCGCAACGGGACGAGTCGCTTGCCCTGAGACTGGTCGACGAGCAGCGGAGGCTGATCCGGCCGGTGTTCGAACGGTTCCGAGGAAGGGAGGTGAGGACGATGGGCGACGGGGCGCTCGTCGAGTTCGATAGCGCGCTGGACGCGACCGAGTGCGCCGTGGCGGTACAGCGACAGCTGTTCGAGCGAAACCGGGACACGGCGGGAGAGAAGATCGACCTCCGGGTCGGGGTCCATGTGGGGGACGTCGTGGACGGAGAGAGCGAGGTGTACGGCGACGCGGTGAACATCGCCTCCCGGATCGAGCCGCTCGCCGAGACCGGAGGGGTCTGCGTCACGGGCTCGGTCCAGGAACAGGTCCAGAACAAGATTCCCTACCCGTTCCGGCGCCTCGAGCATCCGTTCCTCAAGGAGATCGAGTCCCCGGTCAGTGTCTACCGCGTCGAGCTTCCGTGGACCCCGCCGAGCCTCTCCGAGGCGACCCCGTTCACGGGTCGGCAGGCGGAGCTCGGCCAACTGCAGAAAGGTCTGGCCCGGCTCAAGACCGGGGAAGGAACGGTCTTCGCGATCGCCGGGGAGGCGGGGATTGGGAAGACCCGCTTGGCCGACGAATTCGTCGCCCGGGCGGAACGCGAAGGGACCCGCGTGCTGCGCGGCCGGGGCGACCGGGCCGGTCTCTCCGTGCCGTTCGCCCCCTGGTCCGACGCGGTGCGGGACTTCGCGCGACAGGCGCCGGAAACCCTCCTTCGGAAGGTCTGCGCGGACTGCGGAATCGAGGTCGCCCAGTTCGTCCCCGAGCTAAAGTCCCGCCTCGGGACAGGAGCAGAGCCCGCGCCGGGCTCGGAGCTCTCCCAGCCCCGCCTGTTCGAGGGGTTCCTGCGGTTCCTAGAGAACCTGGGTCGCGAGGCGCCGGTGATCGTGGTGCTGGACGACCTTCAGTGGGGCGACAGCGCCTCTCTCCAGCTCTTGGAATACGTCGCCCAGCGGCTCGGTGGCCGCCGGGTCCTGGTGCTCCTCGCCTACCGGGACGAAGTGCCCTCGACGGGGCCGAGCATGGACCTCCTCGTCGCGGGGCTGGTGGGCGAGCATCGGCTGGAGATGGTCCCCCTGAAACGGTTCGACCCCGCGACGTCGGTGAAGCTGCTCGTCCAGATGCTCCGCGGGCGGCTCCCCGCATCGGGCGGGGAGCTCGCGCCGCTGTTGATCGAGAAGTCCGGCGGGAACCCGAGGATCCTCGAGGCCCTTCTCCGGTCCCTGGTCGCGGAAGGGTCCCTCGTCTGGACGGAGATGGGGTGGGCTCCGAAGCCCGGTGCCGACGTTCAGCTCCCTCCCGAGGTGCAGTCGGTGGCTCGACGACGGCTCGAGGAGCTGGGGTCGACGACGGTCGACGTCCTTCGCCAGGCTTCCGTCCTGGGGTTCCAGTTCTCGTTCGACGCCCTGCAGCGGATGACGGGGATGCCCCCGGAGGAGCTCCTGGCTCGGCTCGAGGAGGCGTTACGGGGCCGCATCCTGGAGGAGCAATCGGTGGAATCCGGTCGATCCACGTACGCGTTCACGGACCGGGTGGTGCGGGAGACGCTGTACGAGGAGATCAGCCTCGTTCGCCGGCCTCGGTACCATTCGGACGCCGCCCGGGCCCTCGAGTCGCTGGCCGCCGGGGGGATCCGGGTCCCGGCGGCGGAGCTCGCCCACCATTTCCGTCGGGCCAACGAGAGCGAGAAGGCGCTCGACTACACTCTCCGTGCCGCCGAGGAGGCGGCCCGGCTGTATGCGCGCGAGGAAGCGCTCCGGCAGTACGGGATCGCCCGGGAACTCCTCAAGTCGAGGCCGGACGAGAAGCGCGAGGCGGAGATCCTGTTCAAGTCCGGGGAGCAGTTCGACCTCCTCGGTCGTCACTCCGAGGCCTACCGGTCGATGTGCGAGGCGGCCGAGCTTTACGAGCGCCTGGGGCTGACCGTCGAGGCAGGCACGGCCCACCAGGGCATCGCGCGGAGGATCTATGCGCACAACGAGCTCGTGAGAGCGACCGAGCACATCGAGAAGGCTCGTCGGCTCCTGGAAGCGGGACCGCCGAGCCTCGAATTGGCGCTGCTCTACGACGATATCGCGACGGTGAGGTTCCAGGAGGTCCGGATGCGCGAGGCGACCGAGAATTGGCTTCGCGCGATTGACATCGCGAGGAAGGTCGGAGCGCTCCGGGTCGAGGCGTCGGCCCTACGGTGGCTGGCGTGCGTCGTACCGACCGAGGAGAGCCGGAAGGTCTGGGAGTACCTCGACACGGCGCTAGACCTCGCCACGCGAGCGGACGCGAGGACGCTCGTACCGACCGTGATGATGCTCCAAGCGATCGCGCTCCTCCAGATGCGCGGCGATGGAAGAGGCGCGCGACGCAGGGCGGACGACACGATCGAGTACGCCCGCAGGGGCCAGGACATTCGTATGGAGATGTTCGTGAAGGGAAACGTCCTGACCCACATCGAGTGGCGGCTGGGAGACCTTGAGCGAGCCGAGAGCATCGCGCTCGAGCACCGTGCGTTCGCCGCGGGCGACCTTCACCACGAGCGGCCGTTCACCATCACCATCCTAGCTGAGGTGGCGCTCGCGCGGGGGGAGACCGACCGCGCGGAGAAGCTCCTCTGGGAGGCGGAGCGTCTGCTCGCCGAGGGGGGCGACTGGGGCGAGAACGAACAGACCGAGATCGCCCTCGCGCGCTGCGCGCTGCGGCGACGAAAGCCTCTCACGGCCATCGAGCACCTCCGCACGGCGTCCGACCTCTGCCATAAGGCAGGACCCCCCGCGATGGACGCCATCGGCCTCTTCGAAGCCCTCTCCCTGATCGTTCGGGCGTTCCTGGACGCCGGCCGCCTCGACGAGGCAGAGGCGAGCCTTCGAGAACTTACGGAGCTCGCCGAAAGGGTGGGGGAGGGTCTGGGGCACGCCTTCCGCGCTCGGGCGGAAGGGTGGATGCGGATGGCCCGCCCCGGGGGCTCCGGCGCGATCGCCCCGCTAGAGGAGTCGGTCCGCCTATGGAAGCGGATCGGATGGCAGTACGAATGGGCCGAGACGCTGCTCTGGCTCGCTTCGGCGTATCGAGGGATCGGAGAGCGCGCGAGGGCGTCGGAGCTGACCGACCAGGCGGAGGAGTTCCTTTCCAAGGTCGGCGCGCGTTCCGCCCTGGGCGAAGCGGAGTCCACGCGGAAGTTTGCGAGTCCGTGATGTCCTTGAGAGTCGCTTCCCAAGCGCCGTTCGACGATCCGTGTCCAGGATCTGAAGATTCGTTGGGTGTCTGGCCCCGGCAGGTAGCCTCATTCGACGGTAGACCTCCTGCCTTCGAGTGGGTGCAATGGCCAGCGCACCCTTCCATGAAGTCGGGGGGTCGCCGTAACTAGCGAAAACGCTCGGGCTTCCCTGCCCGCAGGCTTAATTTACCGGATGCATCCGACGTCTGTGTCACCGGGCCGCCGCCTCGCCGCAGTGATGTTCACCGATACGGTCGGGTTCACGGCGTCCACCCAGGCGAACGAAGGTCGCAC
>JASHYQ010000183.1 GCA_030042955.1 Thermoplasmata archaeon | reverse complement strand
CGATAGCAGCCACATGCCGACGGGCTCACGAGAGGGGCAGGAGGTAACTCTTACACAAGGACTGGTTGTTCCGCAAAGCCCAACGGCGAGCAAAGGGTAAATAGGGCGCCTCGGGTGGCCGAGCCCTTGACGGCCGCCGCTCTCCCGGCGGCGCCGCGGGAATCCCCGGTGTCGAACCGCACTCCTCCGGCGCCCGTCGCGGACAAGTATACTCGCTTCGAACGAGCCCGGATCCTCGGCGCGCGCGCCCTGCAGGTCTCCCTCGGAGCTCCCATCCTGATCGATATCCCCCCGCAGCTCGTCGAGCCCGTGGAGATCGCCGAGCTCGAGTTCGCCGCCGGACGGATCCCCATCACGGTCCGACGCGGCGCCCGTACCTAGCCTAGAGCCCTGCTTCGTCGAGGGCGTGCGCGCAGGCGCAGGTCGGGACCGTCCCCAGCGTGGGCAGTAAGTGCGCCAGCAATCGGCCCATCCGGTCGGCGTTCCGGTGCATCGTCTCGACGATCTCCTTCGCCTCGACGGGACGTTCGGCCCACACGTCGAAGTCGGTGACCATCGCGAAGCAGGCGTAACAGGTCGCCCGCTCCCGGGCGAGCGTCACCTCCGGCACCAGGGTCATCCCGATGACGTCGGCCCACTGGCGGAAGAAGGAGGACTCGGCCCGCGTGCTGAACCGCGGTCCCTCGACGCAGACGTAGGTTTTCCCCTCCGCGAACGGCGTGCCGACCGCCTTCCCCGCCGCCACCGCGTGTCGCTGGAGGTCGGGGCAGAAGGGGTCGGCGAGCGAGACGTGGCAGACCCGGCCCCCGTCATAGAATGTCGTCGGCCGTCCTTTCGTGAAATCGAGGAACTGGCTCGGAAGGACGAACGTCCCCGGGGGGAGCTCCTCCTTCAGCGAGCCGACCGAGCTCACGGTCACGATCGCCTCGGCTCCGAGGGAGAGGAGGGCGTCGACGTTCGCGCGGTAGTTGACCCGGTGGGGCGGGATCGTGTGGCCGACCCCATGGCGGGAGAGGAAGAGCACGCGGAGCCCTCCGACCTCTCCTTCCTCGATGGGACCGGAAGGGGCTCCCCAGGCCGTGGAGACCTTGTGCGACTTCCGGGGACCGCCCTCAAAGATGCCCGGGATCCCAGACCCGCCGACCACGCCGATGGCGCGTCGCCGGGCTCCGCTCATTCCTTCGACCCCGGGACCGGCCGTCCCCGCGCGAGGTACCGGGCCATCACGAGCTCCCCGCGCGTCCGTTCGAGGAGCGCGCGCGCGGTGTCCTGTTTCGGCTTGAGCGGCACGATCGCGCGCGTCGTGTCGAAGTGCAGGAGGGCCCGGGTGAGACCCTCCATCAGCGCCATCTCCCGCTCCGCGCCCGAGAGGTCGTCCCGGCCGAGGCAGTCGAGCACGCGACGCCGAACCTCCCCCACGACGTCGCCGAGGCCGAGGAGGTAGGGTTCGGGCTCGACGCCGAGGTCTCCGGGACCGGGGAACGGCTCGCCGGCGGCCGTCGCCCCGAGCAGGACCGCCTCGACCGCCTCCTGGAGGGCGTCGGCGGCCACCGGCTCGTCGCCGCGGCCCTCGTCGCGCAGCCACCCCGAGAGCTCGACCATACTCCGACGGATCTCGGCAAGGTCCGGGCCTGTCGGGTCCCCGGTGTGCAGATGCATCATGGTGGTCTGGGCGAGCCGACGGAGACGACGGGCCCGCTGGTAGATCTCCTCCCGTCGGGTCTCCCGCGCCCGGAGATGCGCTTCGATCGAGGCGAGCACCGCCTCCGGGACCCCCGGGGAGCCTCCCGACTTACCGGTAGAGGGTGAACCGCTGGTCATCGTCCCCTCCGTCCAGGAGGCCGAGGCGCACGCCCGCGTCCAGCCAGCCGTGGGCATAGCTCGCGGCGGCGAGGGCACGGTCGACGTCCCCGCCCGCCGCGAAGTGCTCGGCGTCCGCGAGATAGGCCCGGGCCATGGAGAGGAAGTCCTCGCTGGCGCCCGCGAGGAAGGAGCGCTTCGGGGGCGCGGGACGGACCTTGGCCAGCGCCTCGCGCGTGAGCCGCAGGTACTTCTCGGAGAGGGGAGGCTCCGCCATCGATCCTCGGGGGTCGACCTCAACCCTTCGGGACCTTTTCCCAGTCCTTCAGGAAACGGGCGAGGCCGAGGTCGGTCAACGGGTGCTGGACGAGCTTCTCCATCACGCTGTAGGGCATCGTCGCGATGTCCGCGCCGAGCTTCGCTGCTTCGAGCACGTGGACCGGGTGACGGATGCTGGCGACCAGCACCTTCGTCGGGAACGAGTACCGTCGATAGATCTCGAGGATGTCGCGGATCAGGTCCATCCCGTTCTGTCCCTGGTCGTCCAGCCGACCGATGAACGGGCTCACGTAGGTGGCTCCGACCTTGGCGGCGAGCAGCGCCTGGTTCGCGCTGAAGACGAGCGTCATGTTGACCCGCGTCCCTTCTTGAGCGAGCGTCTTCGTCGCCTTCAGTCCGGGCGCGGTCATCGGGACCTTGACGTAGATGGACGGGTGGATCCCCCGCAGGTGGCGTCCCTCGCGGAGCATCCCCTCCGTGTCCGTGGCGACGACCTCCGCCGACACCGACGGGACGCCGAGGGCGCAGATCTCCCGGAGCACCTCCTCGAACTTCCGGCCCTCCTTGGCGACGAGGGTCGGGTTGGTCGTCACGCCGTCCAAGATGCCGGTCTCCCACATCGTTCGAATCTCGGCCACGCTCGCGGTATCGAGGAAGAGCTGCATCGTTCGGAACCCCCGAGGGACTGCCCCCTACTGAACCTTCCCCCGGACCCGGAGGAGCTCCCACGCCTCGTCCCGGATCCGTTCGAGGGACATCCCGTACCGGTCGAGAAGGGCCCAGGGGTCGCCGGATTCCCCGAAGACGTCGGGGACCCCGACCCGGCGGACGGGGACGGGATAGTTCTCCGAGGTGGTCGACGCGACGAGCGCCCCGACACCGGTGAGGACGGAGTGCTCCTCCAGGACGAGGACCGCGCCCGTGTCCCGGGCGGCACGCAGGAGGGCAGGTTCGTCGAACGGCTTGACGGACGCGAAGTCGAGCACCCGGGTCGACACGCCCATCTGGGCGAGCTCGTCGGCGACCTCGAGCGCTCGGGCGACCATCGCACCCACCGCCACGATCGTGAGGTCGCTGCCCGAGCGGAGCTCGGCCGCTTTCCCGAGCTGGAACGTGCCGTCGGTCACGACGGGAAGGTTCTCGCGGGTGAGGCGGACGTAGGCGGGTCCCTCCCGAGCGTGCACCGCGAGGGTGGCGGCCCGGGTGGTCGGGGCATCCGCCGGGACGATGACGGTCATCCCCGGGAGCCCCCGCATGAGGCCGATGTCCTCGACCATCTGGTGGGTCCCGCCGTCTCCCCCGACCAGGAGGCCCCCGTGGGTCGCGACGATCTTCACGTTCGCGTGATTGTAGCAGATCGACTGGCGGACGAAGTTGTAGGCCTGGCCGGCCGCGAACACCGCGAACGAGCTCGCGAACGCGACGCGTCCGCTCAAAGCGAGGCCGGCGGCGATGGACATCATCGTGGGCTCCATCACGCCGACGTTGAAGAACCGGTCCGGGTACTTCTGTCCGAACAGGATCGTCCGGGTGGAGCCCGAGAGGTCGGCGTCGAGCACGACGAGGGTCGGGTCCTTCCCGCCGAGCTCGAGCAGCGTCTTCCCGTAGGCGTCCCGCAGGCTCTCCGCCGGGCCGGCCGGGGTCATCGAGGGGCCCCCGACGGAGCTCCGAGCTCCGTGAGCGCGCGCTCGAGCTCGGCCGCGCTCGGTGGCTTGCCGTGGTAGACGTGGGTCCCTTCCATGAAGGAGACCCCCTTCCCCTTGACCGTGTGCGCGACGATGGCCGTGGGCCCCTCGGTGGTGCGACGGGCCTCGGCGAACGCCCCAAGGATCTGCCGGTAGTCGTGGCCGTCGATCTCGATCGTGTGGTAGCGAAACGCGCGGAACTTGTCGGCGATCGGCTCGATGCCCATGATCGACTCCGTCGACCCGTCCGTCTCGTAGAGGTTCCGGTCCAGGATCACGACGAGGTTCGAGAGCTTGTAATGGCCCCCGGCCATCAGCGCTTCCCACGTCGGGCCGGCCTGGCATTCTCCGTCCCCGAGGATGGCGTAGGTCCGGAAGGCGTGCGGTCCGAGACGAGCCGCGAGGGCCATCCCGACCGCCATTCCGATCCCCTGGCCGAGACACCCGGTGGAGGCCTCGATGACCGGAAGCTTACCCCGGTCGACATGGCCCTGGAGGCGGCTGCCGAGCTTGCGGAGCGTCCAGAGCTCCTCCCGGGGAAGGAACCCCCGGAGGGCGAGCGCCGAGTACAGCGCCGGCCCCGCGTGGCCCTTGGAGAGGACCAACCGGTCCCGGTCGGGCCAGTCCGGTCGGGCCGGGTCGATCCGCAGCTCCTGAAACACGAGCGCGTTGACGAGGTCGCAGACGGAGAGGCTCCCCCCGGGGTGTCCGCTCCCGGCCGCGTGGGTCATCCGGACGATGTCGCGCCGGATCTCGAGCGCCGTGGCCTCGAGCGACCGGATGGTCTCCTCCGACACCTCGTCCGCCATGGCAGCGCGCCGAGCAGGACCTGTCTATTTGACTGTTCGGACGGCCGTGGGGCGACGAGGGTTCCGGGGAGCGGGCCGGGCCGGGCGCGCGCGGCCGGCGGTGCGGGAGCCTGGTGCGGGCGGAGGCCCCCTCGGAAGCTGGGGGGGGACGTGAGGAGCTGCCGTCAGGAGGGAGCGGAGCGCGCCGAGGTCCTCGGCGTAGCGAGCGTACCCCCGGTCGTCGAGCGGGGTCTCGAGGAACCCGGGGGTCTCCGTCCATCGCGGGTCCCCGACGAGCGAGCGGAACCCCTCGAGCCCGATCTTACCCTTGCCGATGTTCTCGTGACGGTCGAGATGGGATCCGAGCTCCTCCTTGGCGTCGTTGAGATGGAAAGCGCGGACCATCGCTCGGCCGAGGGTGGCATCGATCCGGTCACAGAAGGCCCCGTACTCTTCCTCGGTGCGGAAGTCAACCCCGGCAGCCAACAAATGACAGGTGTCGAGCGTGACACCGAGACGTTCGGGGCGGTCGACGAGCGCGAGCACCGTCTGGAGCTCCTCGAGCGTCGAGCAGAGGGCGGTCCCTTGACCCGCGGCATTCTCGAGCAGGAGGCGGACCTTCCCCTCGGGGAACGCCTCCAGCGCGCCGCGAAGGCTCTCGGCGATGACCCGCAATCCGGTCTCCACACCGGATCCGAGGTGTGCGCCCGGGTGGAAGACCAGGCCGTCCACGCCCAGGAGCTCGGCGCGCCCCACCTCGTCCCGGAACGCGGTGCGCGAGCGTCGTAGCATGAACGCCTTCGGCGAGCCGAGGTTGGCGAGATAGCCGTGGTGCACGGCGGTCGCCAGCCGGGGCGGGGCCCGCACCGCCTCTCGAAAGGCGGTCGCCGCGTCCGGCTGAATCGGGGGGCCGGCCCACATTTGCGGGCTCTTCGAGAAGATTTGGATCGACTCGCACCCGATCCCGCGTCCCTGCCGGACCGCCTCGACCAGGCCGTCCGATGTACCGATGTGGGCGCCGAGCAGCACGGAGCGCGCCACCCGCGGGGAGCGATTAACCTATCGGCCGGCGCCCACCGGTCCGAGGAGGCTGACAGCTTTCCGCGTTTCCCGTAGGCTCGCGCACTTCAGTACCGTGCGGAACGCCAGTGGCCTTAACTGCCGGGTTCGGAATGGGACCGGGTGTTTCACCACCGCTTTGGCCGTCAGCCGGCGCGGCGACAGAGAGTCGGTATTTAACGTTGGACTCCCGGACGCGAGCGACGCGCGCGCCGGTGCGCCCCGTATAGCTTCATCTTGGGGACCCGGCTGGGTCCGCGCCAGGAGACGGACGGTCCGTTGAGTTCTCCATCCCGACCTCCGATAGCGGAGTACCGGCTCCGACTCGATGTGGACTTCGAGAGCGGACGCTGGCGGGGCCGTGTCGAGTTCGATGCCCCCGCCGCTCGTCAGCGGCTCGAGCTGAACGCCGACGGCCTCGAGATCGAGGCCGTCCGGGAAGGGACGACCCCCGTGCCGTTCGAGTACCTCCGTTCCGAGGCGCGTCTCGTGCTCGGCGAGGTCGGAGGCCGCGGCCCGGTCGCGGTCGATTTCTCCGGCGCGGTGAAGGAGGGGAATCTGATCGGACTCTACCGGTGCCGTCACGCCGACAGCACCGTCCTCACGACCCAGTGCGAGCCGGTCGGCGCCCGACGCATCTTTCCGTGCCAGGACCGGCCCGACCGGAAGGCCCGCCTCCGGCTGACCGTCCGGACCCGGGCGGACCTCGAGGTCATCTCGAACACCTCGCCGGAGTCGGTGCGGGACCTGGACGGGGTGCGCGAGTGGTCGTTCGTTCCGACGCCTCCGATGGCCTGCTACCTGTTCTACCTCGGGATCGGTCGGTTCGACCGGGCGGAGGACCTGGGCGGGCGGGTCGCGGTCCGGGTCCTCGGCCCACCGGGACGAGGGGCGGCCGGGGAGTTCGCGGTCCACGCCGGTCGGCGCATTCTCGAGGCCTACGAGGAGTACTTCCGCATCCCCTACCCCCTCCCCAAGCTCGACCTCGTGGCGGTCGCCGACCAGGCGTTCGGCGCGATGGAGAACTGGGGCGCGATCTGCTTCCGAGACATGCGCCTGTTGGTCGACCCGACGGCGGACTCGTCCACCCGCGAGGACGTCTTCGAGACGTCGGCCCACGAGATCGCCCACCAGTGGTTCGGCAACCTCGTCACGATGGCGACGTGGGACGACGTCTGGCTGAACGAGAGCTTCGCGTCCCTCATGGAGACCCGGATCACCGAGCGTCTCGAACCCGAGATGGACGCGGTCGCCGATTTCTACCTCCGGGTCGCCGGCACCGCGGCCGCGATCGACGCGGACTCGCTCGCGGCCACCCATCCGGTTCGCGCCCACGTCGACCGGCCGGAGGAGATCAGCCAGATCTTCGATGAGATCAGCTACGGCAAGGGGTGTTCCATCCTCGCGATGCTCGAGGGCTACCTCGGGCCGGACCGTTTCCGGGCCGGGGTTATCGACTACCTCGAGCGGTTCCGGTACTCCAACGCGCGCACCGAGGACCTCTGGGAGGCGCTCGGGCGTGCGGGGAACGAGCCCATCGCCCAGATGGCGACCCCGTGGGTCGACCGGCCCGGCCACCCGGTCATCGACGCCCGACGGGACGGCACCACCCTACGGCTCGCGCAGCGCCGGTTCTCGCTGCTCCCGTTGACGGCCGAGGAACCTCCCTGGCCGATTCCGCTCGTGATGGACATCGGCGGTGAGCGGCGTCGTCTCGTGTTCTCCACACCGACGGCGGAGCTGCGGGTGCCGACCGAGGCGGTTATCCACCTCAATCCGGAAGCGGTCGGTTTCTACCGGGTCCGGTACGACCCCGCACTCCTCGACCGTCTCTTCCAGGCCCTCCCTTCGCTCCGGCCCACGGACCGCTGGAAGATGGCCGACGACCTCGGCTCGTTCCTGTTCTCGGGGGAGACGGACTGGCCGACCTTCGCCCAGTTCGTCCGCCGAGTGGGCGGCTGCAACGACCTCCTGGTGGTCACGTCGCTCGCGGGCACCCTCACGACCCTCGAGCGCATCATCCCGTCGGCCAGCGCGGTCCACGACGAGACCCGGCGCTACCTGGCGGAGCGGATGGATGCGGTCGGGGTCCATCATCGCCCCGGCGAGCCCAACGCGACCGGCATCCTCCGCGACCGTGTCGCGGGCTACCGCGTCCGGGCGGACGAAGGGTTCGCCCGCGACCTCTCCGAGCTGTTCCCCGAGTGGAGCCGTCTCGACCCGGACCTACGCGCCGCCGTCGCGGTCGCTCGGGCCCGGTCCGAGGGCCGCACGGGCTGGAACGAGCTCAGGAGGGCCCGAGAGCGGGCGGCCAACGAGGCCGAGACGTTCCTGATCGACCGGGCGCTGCCCTGGACCCCCGAGCGGGAGCTGCTCGAGGCGACCCTCGACATGACCCTCACCGGGGAGATCGCAACGGGTCACGCCGTTCAGGTCCTGGCCCAGGCCGTCGTGAACCCCGTGGCCCGGGACGTCGTCTGGCCGTGGCTCACCCGCCATCTCGACCAGCTCACCGAGCGGTTCAGGGGCTCCACCTCGTTGTCGACGGTGCTCGAGCGCACGACGATCTACCTCGGACTGGGCCGGGCCGACGAGGTGCGGGCGTTCTACCGGGCCCACCCCTTCCCCGAAGGAAGCCGAGGGCTCGCGAAAGGGCTCGAACGCTTGGAGGTCGCCGAGCGCATCGGCGCCCGGGTCGGTTCGTTCCGGTCCAGCTGAGCCCCCCGACCGGTGGGGGTGCGGCCCCCTTACGCCCTCGGACGGTGAAACGGCGGCCTTCCCGTGGAGCGAGACGGATGCGGGGTAGCCTCCTCCGGGGACCAGATGTACCAGGTGCCTCGCGCCTGGCTGAGACGACGCCCGTCGACGTCGTAGAGGTTCCCTTCGGCAAACGCGATATGACGACCCCGACGCAGGACCTCGCCCTGGGCGGACAGCACCGCCCCTTCCCGGGCGGCCCGCAGGAACTCGACGTAGAGCGAGGTCGTGGCGGTGGTCTCCCCCTCCGCGAGCAGGGAGACGACCGAGGCGCCCATCGCCGTGTCGAGGATCGTGGCATACACTCCGCCGTGGACGACCCCGTTGATGTTGAGGTGGCGTCGTTCGACCTTGCCCGTGACCGTGACGAGGCCCCGGCGGCTCTGCTCGGGGTCCAGACGGAACCCGACCTCGTGGTGGAACCCTCCCATCCGCGCCGCGAGTCGAAGATTCGATGGCGGCCCGACCGGCCGTGGTTCGGACGGAGACGGTCGACGTGCCACGACCCTCCCGAGAGGTCGTCGCGGATAAGTACTGCGCGCGGTCGGGTACCGGCGTGCGAGCCCCCGAGGGCCGGGGAAGCCGTTCGGCCTCCTTCGAGGCCCGGCCGAACATCGCCCTCGTGAAGTACTGGGGCGTCCGCGACCGGGCCCGGGCACTTCCCAACAACTCCTCGCTCTCGGTCACGCTCGACCGGCTCCGGACCCGGACCACGGTCCGCTTCGACGCCTCCCTGAGGACGGACCGCCTGGTGCTCAACGGCCAGGAGGCGAGCGGCGGGCCCCGGGAAGGCGTGGTCCGCTTCCTCGACCGGGTGCGTGAGATGGCCGGCGAGTCGGCCGCGGCCGAGGTCGTCAGCGACAACAACTTCCCGACCGCGAGCGGGATGGCGTCGAGCGCGAGCGGGTTCGCCGCCCTGGCGGGGGCCGCGAGCAGGGCCGCCGGCCTTCGGCTCTCGCCGCGGGCCCTCTCTCAGCTGGCCCGATTCGGCTCGGGGAGCGCCTCCCGGTCGATCTTCGGAGGGTTCGTCGAGTGGCGGGCGGGCACGCGAACGGACGGACGGGACTGCTATGCACGGCCGCTCTTCGGACCGGACCACTGGCCCGAGCTCGTCGACCTGGTCGTTCTCGTGCGCGATGCACCCGTCAAGGAGGTCCGCTCCCAGGATGCGATGCAGTGGACGGTCGCGACCAGCCCCGAGTACTCCCGACGCCTCTCCGAGCTGCCACGTCGTCTGGCCGGGATCCGCACCGCGATCGCCCGACGCGACCCCGACCGGCTCTTCCCCCTCGTCATGGAGGAATGCGACAGCTTCCGGTCGGTCTGCGAGACGACCCGTCCGAGCCTCGACTACCTGACCGTGACCTCCCGCGCCGTCCTCACCGAGGTGCGTGCGTTCAACCGGGAGAGGGGGCGCCCCCGAGCCGCCTACACCCACGATGCCGGCGCCCACGTCCACGTTTTCACTCTACGACGGGAGGCGGGCCCGCTCCGCGCCCGTTTCGGCCGGATTCCCGGGGTCGAATCCACGACCCTCCTGCACCCGGGACCATCGGCCCACCCCCTGGGTCGAACGGGGTAGCTGGGCAACGCCGGGCCGCGCGACGCGCGGTGAGCCGGGAAGGGACTACAGAACGTGCCGGTCGAACTCCGGAGGCGGGAGCTCCAACCCGATCGACTGGGTGAGCCCGGTGACCTCGTGAATGTACCGGTCGCGGGCTTCCTCGTTGGTCCAGCGCTTGAGCCCGTACTCGATCGCCCGCCGGCTCGTGTCCGAGTTCGAGTGCCCGAACATGTCGAGGGCGCGGGGGTACCACTTGTGGATCGCCGCCTGCGCCTCCTCCTTCGAGCCGTAGTACTTCGGCCCATCCTGGACCATCCGGCGGAGCACGCTGGCCCCGAAGTTGAGATGCAGCTGCTCTTCGGAGAGCATCAGTGGCATCGCCCGGGCGAGCGGCCCGTAGGAGCACTCCTGGAAGGCGCGCAGCTGGTAGACGCCGACGCGGTCGACGAAGCAGGTGAACGCCCCGACGTCCGACCACTTCAGGAACGGCATGTTGAAGGCGTCGAGCTTGTGCTGGCCCTCGCGCTTCGCAAGCAGCTCGTCGATGTACCGCTGCCCCTCCTCGCCGAAATCCCGGAGGATCCGACATGCCTGCAGGCCGTGACGCGACTCGTCCGCGACGATCCGGCATTCGATCCAGCGGTCCTCGAGCGTCGGGGCCCGGTCGAGCCACGGGCGATGCTGCTGGATGGAGGCGAACTCGGTGTCGGCTTGGACGACCATGAGCTTGACCACGAGCTTGCGCATGTCGTCGGGAAGCTCCTCGGCCGTCTCGTACTTGCGCGCGCCGACCTGCGCTCCCCAGAGGATCTCGCGGACCGGCTGGACCGTGCCGCCGTCCTTGAGGCTCCTCGCCCCGGCCCCGGTCTTCGGCCCGTTCGCGGCCACGGAATTCCCCCCGGACGTACTATCGCTCATCGTCCCTTAAAGCTGGGCTTGCGCTTCTCGACGAACGCGGTGAGGCCTTCCTTCGCGTCCTCGGTGACGAAGAGCCGGTTCTGCAGCTCCCGCTCGAGCGCGAGCCCGCTGGTGAGCGGCTCCTCGACCCCCTCGGCGACCGAGCGTTTGATGAGGCTCACCGCCCGCACGGGGCCGTGGGCGAGCGCGGTCGCGTAGGCGTGCACGTCGCGTGCGAAGCTCTCCTTCGGGTAGACGTAGTTCACGAGGCCGATCGCGAGGGCCTCGGCGGGCGTCAGGAGCTTGCCCGTGATCATCATGTCGAGCGCTCGGGAGGTCCCGACGAGACGCGGGAGACGCTGGGTGCCGCCCGTCCCCGGGAGCACGCCGAGCGTGACCTCGGGGAGACCGATCTTCCCGGAGTCGGCCGCCATCATCCGGAGGTCGCAGGCGAGCGCGATTTCGAGCCCGCCCCCGACCGTGTGACCGCTCAGGGCCGCGATGACGACCTTGGGGGTCTTCGCGATCTTGTCGAGAGTCTCCTGGCAGTACAGACAGAACATCGCCTTGAAGTCCGGCTGGCTCGCCTTCAGCATCTCGATGTCCGCACCCGCGCTGAAGAACCCGGGGACCGTGCTCGCGAGCACGACCACCGTCGCGGCCTCGTCGAACCGGAGCTCGTCGATCGCGCCCGCGAGCTCCCGCATCATCTCGAGGTCGTAGGTGTTCGCCTTCGGCTTCCCGATCTCGATGTAGCCGACGTGGTCCTCGGTCCGGGTGCGAATGTACTTGCCCTGCATGGTCCCCTGGCCCCCGTTCGACGGGCCGACCGCCCGGACTCCCGGAACCA
>JASHYQ010000182.1 GCA_030042955.1 Thermoplasmata archaeon | reverse complement strand
TTGGTCCGCAACCTCGGGACCGTCGGGGGGAACATCTGTCACGGGGACCCGGGCAACGACCTTCCGGCCTGCATGCTGGCGCTCGGCGCGGAGATGTCGGTCGTTGGCCCGAAGGGTCCGCGTACGATTCCGTGCTCCGATTTCTACCGGGATACATTCGTGACGGCGGTCGCACCGACCGAAATCTTGGTGGACGTTCGCATCCCTAAGGCCCGGGCCCATCAGGGAAACGCCTACCTCAAGATCGAGAAACGCGTCGGCGATTTCGCGATGGCCGGGGTCGCGGGCAATCTCGTCCTGGACGCTGCGGGCCGCGTCGAGGTCGCCGGGATCGGCTTGACCGGGGTGGGACCCACCGCCATCCATGCGACCAAGGCCGCCTCACTGCTGGTGGGCCAGCTTCCGGACGAGGCGCATCTCGCCCACGCCGCACAACTCGCTCAGGAAGCGGCTCAGCCGAACACGGACCTGCGGGGACCGATGGAGTACAAGCGGGCCATGGTCGGCGTCCTCGTGCGCCGTGCACTCGATCGCTCGCTCGCCCGGGCGCGGGGAGGCGGCTAGATGGCCGCAGCCGCGAGGCCGGTGACGCCCGCTGCGTCATTGAGTAGCGCAGGCGGCACTCGGGTCCGAGTCCAGACTACCATCAACGGCCAACCGATTGCCGCAGAGGTAGAGCCCCGAACCCTCCTCGTGCACTTCCTGCGCGAGGTCGTCGGGCTCACGGGCACCCACATCGGATGCGACACCTCGAACTGCGGGGCGTGCACGGTTCACCTCGATGGAAAGCCGGTAAAGTCGTGCACCGTGCTGGCCGTGCAGGTGAACGACCGCGAGGTTCGCACCGTCGAAGGCCTCGAGGTCGGTGGGAAGCTCTCGCCGGTCCAGGAGGCGTTCTTCGAGGCGCACGGCCTTCAGTGTGGCTTCTGCACGCCCGGAATGATGATGACCGCGACGGCCCTCCTTCAAAGGAACCCGAACCCTTCGGAGGCCGAGGTCCGCGACGCAATCCGGGGGAATCTGTGCCGGTGCACCGGTTACGTGAACATCGTCAAGGCGATCCAGCTCGCGGGTCAGAAGATGCAAGCCAGCTCCGCAACTTCGGGAGGCAAGGCATGAACGCGCCCGCGCCGCCGGTAAAGGGGGGCGTCGGACAGTCGAGACTTCGCACCGAGGATGCCCGGTTCATTCGCGGGAAGGGCAACTACGTCGACGACGTGAAACTCCCCGGAATGCTGTACCTCGATATCACGCGCAGCCCGTACGCGCACGCGAAGATCACGGCGATACGAACCGACCAGGCCCTGAAGGTCCCGGGAGTCCTCGCGGTCATCACCGGTAAGGACCTCGAGGCCGCGGGCCTTGCCTGGATGCCGACCCTGATGTCCGACAAGCAGATGGTCCTCCCCACAGACACCGTGATGTACCAGGCACAGGAGGTGGCGGCGGTCGTGGCGGACAGCCGGTACGCCGCGGCCGACGGCGCCGCCGCCGTCGAGGTCGACTACGAGCCGCTCCCCGTCGTGACAAACCCGTTCAAGGCGCTCGAGCCGGGCGCCCCGGTAATCCGTACGGACCGCAAAGAACAGTCGAATCACATCTGGCACTGGGAGACTGGTGACAAAGCCGGGACGGACGAGGCGCTCGCGGGGTCCGCGGTCCGGGTCGCTCAAGACCTCTACATCCCCCGGATCCACGTCTCCTCAATGGAGACGTGCGGGTGCGTCGCACACATGGACCCGGTCTCGGGCCGTCTCACGATCTACATGACGACCCAGGCGCCCCACGCCATCCGCACGGTGTTCGCCCTGGTCGCGGGGCTGCCCGAGCAGAACATCCGCATCATCTCTCCCGACATCGGTGGAGGGTTCGGGGGTAAGGTGCCGGTCTACCCCGGCTACGTGATCGCAGCGGTCGCGTCCATCAAGACCGGCCACCCCGTGAAGTGGATCGAGGACCGCTCAGAGAACCTGCAGGCCGATTCGTTCGCCCGCGACTACCACATCCACGCGGAAGTGGCTTCGACTCCCGAGGGAAAGGTCACCGCCCTCAAGGTGAAGACGCTCGCCGACCACGGATATACGGACGCGGCGGCGAACCCCTCGAAGTTCCCGGCCGGGCTCTTCCACATCATCACGGGGTCCTACCCGTTCGCGAAGGCGTTCGTTGAGGTCGACGCCGCCTACACGAACAAGCCGCCGGGCGGGATCGCCTACCGGTGCTCCTTCCGGGTCACCGAGGCCGTCTACACCATCGAGCGGATGATGGATATCCTCGCCCACCGCTTGAAGATGGACCCAGCGGAGCTGCGGCTCAAGAACTTCATCCCCCCCGAGGCGTTCCCGTACAAGTCGGTCCTCGGGTGGACCTACGACAGCGGCAACTACGCCGGGGCTCTCAAGAAGGCGATGGAGATCATCGACTACGCCGGGCTGCGCCGCGAACAGGCGGAGAAACGCCGCAAGGGCGAGCTGATGGGGATCGGAATCTCGAGCTTCACCGAGATCGTCGGGGCGGGACCCAGCCAGACGTTCGACATCCTGGGCATCAAGATGTTCGATTCGGCCGAGGTCCGCATCCATCCGACGGGCAAGGTGATCGCCCGCTTCGGGACCAAGTCCCAGGGGCAGGGCCATGAGACGACCTACGCCCAGATCCTCGCGGAGGAGCTCGGGATCCCTGCGGACGATATCCGCGTCGAGGAGGGCGACACCGACACCGCGCCCTACGGCCTCGGGACCTACGCGAGCCGCAGCACCCCAACGGCCGGCGCGGCCGCATCGATCGCGGCGCGCAAGATCGTCGAGAAGGGCAAGAAGATTGCCGCCCACCTCCTCGAGGTCAGCCCGGACGACGTGGAGTGGAAGGACCACGCCTTCCGCGTGAAGGGCGTCCCGACGAAATCAAAGACGATGCAGGAGGTCGCCTTCGCGGCGTACACGAACCACCCGCAGGACGTCGAGGCGGGCCTCGAGGCGGTCGACTACTACGACCCACCGAACATGACCTTTCCGTTCGGGAGCTACATCTGCGTGGTCGACATCGACAAGGACACGGGCCAGGTGAAGGTCCGCCGGTTCGTGGCGGTCGACGACTGCGGGACGATCATCAACCCGATGATCGTGGACGGCCAGATCCACGGTGGACTCACGATGGGTTTCGCACCCGCTCTGCTCGAAGAGATCCAGTACGACGAAGACGGGAACATCCACGGCGGCACGTTCACCGACTACCTCGTTCCGACCGCTGTCGAAACCCCGCACTGGGAGACCGCGAAGACCGTGACGCCCAGCCCTCACCACCCGATTGGAGCGAAGGGCGTGGGTGAGTCCGCGACCGTCGGCGCTCCCCCGGCGATCGTGAACGCCGTGGTGGACGCGCTCCAGCCGTATGGTGTCGAGCACATCGACATTCCGATCCATCCGTGGAAGGTCTGGCGGATCATCCACGGTGCGGCCACGAAAACGTAACGATTCACGCCGAGCTCTGCTCCTCGGCGGGAAGCCATCCGGCCGGCGGCGGGGTGGTCGGAGCCGAGGTGCTCAACTGCGGACAGTAGGACCCTCGGGGGTCGCCACGAGCGGCACGCTCACGGAGAACGTGCTCCCTCGTCGCAAGAGACTTACTTCCACATCGGTGCCGACAGGAAACTTCGAGAGCGTCTCGAGCAGGTCGCGGACTTTGCGGACCTCGAACGGTCCGACGCGCCGGAGCACGTCGCCCGGACGCAGCCCGGCGCGATGCGCGGGAGATCGGGGCACGACCTCGGCCACGAGGAGCCCCGACCACGGTTCGAACCCGTGGGCGCGGGCAAGCTCGGGCCTCAGGTCGGCGACCATCACCCCGACCCACGGCCGGACGACCCGGCCGTTCTTCCGTAGCTCCTCCACGATCCGACGGACCGCCTGGACCGGTATCGC
>JASHYQ010000019.1 GCA_030042955.1 Thermoplasmata archaeon | reverse complement strand
ACGTGCAGCCCGACCGCGGTGGGCTGTACTCGCAGCTGGTCTCCGAACTGGTCGCGATCGCCTCGTTCAGGAAGCCGGCCCCGATGATCGAGACTCCCACCGCGACGAGGACCGCTCCCAAGATGCCGAGCGCACGGAGGGGGGGAGCCACGTCCCCCGCATCATCCGACAGCAGAAAGAGGTTCCCTGCTCGGAGGGCCGCGCGAGCGGAGGGCACCAACCCCTAGGGCCTGCCGGGGAGGGCGACCCGACCCTCACGCCAGGACGGTGACCTTCCCTGAGCGTCCCATCGAGACCTGGAGGCGGCCCCGGAAGTCCTTGACCCAGCCGTCGGTGACCTGGATCTTCTGGCCGACCTTGTACTTCGCGATGTCGTCGCCCCAGAGGGTGAGCGTGGTGGTGCCGGTCTCGTCCTGCAAGGTCGCGTCCGCGACGCGGGAAGGTCCTCGGGAGGTCGTCACATCCCGAGCCTCCGAGATAGCGGTGATCGTTGCCGTAAACGTCGCATTCGCGTTCGCGCGGAGGCTCGCAATGCCGGGCATGACGAGCGGAGCCAGCCACGGAGGGTTAAGCGATTTGCCCCTGGCCCGAGCCGATCCGGACCGACCCGGAACGTCCCGGGGGCCAGGACCCCGAGACCCCACCCCTCCCTCGAGGCCCGGGGGCTCGGGGTGGAGCGTGGGGTTCAAGCGGTGTCGGGGGTACGTTCCCTCGAGGTCCCGATGAGCCGCGTTCTGGTCGCACTCGGCGGCAACGCGATCCAGCGCGCCCACGACCGTGGGACCTGGGTTGAGGCGGTCCGCCAGATGCGCCGCACCGCGCCAGCCCTCGTGGACGTCGTTCGCCTGGGCCACGAGCTCATCGTGACGCACGGGAACGGCCCCCAGGTCGGGAACCTGCTTCGGGAGGCCGAGCTCGGCGCCCCCGAGATCCCGGTCCCCCCGATGCACGTCCTCGGCGCCGAGTCGGAGGGCCAGGTCGGTTACCTCATCGCTCTGGAGCTCGGAGCCGAGCTCCGTCGCCAGCACGTCCCCCGGCTGGTGACGACGATCATTAGCCAGACCGAGGTCTCCCCACGCGACCCCGCGTTCCGTCATCCGAGCAAGCCCGTCGGGCGGTTCTATTCAGCGAGCGAGGCCCGTCAGTTGCGCGCCCGCCACGGCTGGGTCATGCGGAACGACCCCAGCCGAGGAGGTTGGCGTCGACTGGTCCCGTCCCCTCAGCCCCTCCGGTGGGTCGAGGGACCGGCGGTCCGGCGCATGTTCGACGCGGGACTCGGGGCTCACTTTGTTCCCGTAGTGACCGGGGGTGGAGGAATCCCAGTGGTCCGGGGCCGGGACGGACGGTACCACGGGGTCGACGCGGTCATCGACAAGGACCGGACCGCCGCGCTGGTCGCGACGCAACTGGGGGCCGACACCCTCGCCATCGTCACCGACGTCCCGGCGGCGGCGCTCGGCTACGGAGGCTCGCACCCCGCGTGGCTGGGCGAGGTCACGCCGCGTCAGCTGGCCGGGTACCTGGCTCGCGGCGAGTTCGGCGAGGGGAGCATGGCCCCGAAGGTCGAGTCGGGGCTCTCCTTCCTTCGCCACGGTGGGGAGCGGTTCATCATCACCAGCATCCCGTCGCTCTCTTCCGCGCTGGCGGGGCGGGCTGGGACGCGCGCCCGTCGAGCAACCCGGTGAACCCACCCCTCGTGAAGCCGCCGGGCCTAGCGAGGACGCGGCCACAACTTCCGCGCCGCGATCAGGTGCATGATCTCGGAGGGTCCGTGGGCGATCGCCCCGCTCCGCACGTCCCTCCACCGCTGCTCGTGAGGGAGCTCGCCCGAGTACCCCCGACCGCCGTAGAACTGGATGGCGTGGTCGATCGCCTGGAGCGCCACCTCGGTCGCCATCCACTTCGCGAGCGCGGTCTCCGCGTCCACGTCCTCTCCCTGCTGGAGCCGTTCGAGCGTCCGCTCGACGTACAACCAGGCCGCGTCGAGACGGGCCCCGTCCTCGACGAGGGGGAAGGCGACTCCCTCGTGACGGGAAAGGGTCCGGCCGAACGTCGCCCGGCTCGCGGCGTACTCGACGACCTCCTCCCACGACGCCCGCCCGACCCCGAGGTAGACCGCCGCCAGGAGGGCCCGCTCGCGCGTTAGCTCGGGACGGAGGTACTCGAACCCCTGGCCTTCCTCCCCCAGCCGGTGGTCGAGGGGGACTCGCACCTCGTGGTACGTCACCGTGCCGCGCCGCTGCCAGCGTTCCCCGAGGTCGGGAGGCGTCCTCCGGCGCTCGATTCCGGCGAGCTCCTGGGGCACGAGGAAGGCCGTGATCCCGCCGGCTCCCGCCTCGCCGACCCGGCCATAGACGATCGCTGCCTCCGCATCCACGGCAAACGCGACCTCGGACTTGGTCCCGTCAAGGACGTAGGCGTCCCCGTCGCGACGGGCGACCAGCTGCAGGTTCTGGGCGTCGGAGCCAGCCCCGGGTTCGGTGACCTGGTTCCCGACGAGACGCTGGCCGGCGGCGAGCGGAAGGACCCAACCCGTACGCAGGTCGGGCGAGCCGTGCTCGGCGAGGACCGAGGAGAACTCCGGCTGGAGCGAGAGCTTCGCGAAGACGGTCCCGGTTCGATGCGCCATGCGGTAGAGGAGCGCTCCAGCTCGAGGGAGAGGTAGCCCGCGCCCTCCGTAGGTCGTGGGGGTCGCGAGGCCGAGCCATCCGGCCTCCCCCATGGCCCGGAACTCTGCTCGAGGGAACTCGGG
>JASHYQ010000181.1 GCA_030042955.1 Thermoplasmata archaeon | reverse complement strand
CGGACAGTTCGGCAGCTCCGAGAGCGGGCCAGGATGGGTGCGGCTGAGGTTGACCCAGTTCGTAGCGTACCCCACCGTCACGGCAGCGAGCACGAGGACGGTGCCCACCCCGGCCGCGAGCCAAGGGTCGAACCGTGCCGAGGCAGGGAGAGCTAGGCCCGCGGCCTTCGCCTGGTCAGCGAAGCGCGTCGCGATCTCTCCTTCGTCCGCCGGTGCCCCCATGTCCGCCGTCGTCCCTGACGGAGGTAAGCAAAGGCGTCGGTGTGGCGGTTGAGCCCTCGCGGACGGGCCCGGCTCGATCGGCTCCGTCCCTCGGCCGGGCCCTGAGGAGCGCGGACCCCCACATCCCAGGGGTCGCGCACGCCGTCCGGCGGGGCGGGGGCTCGCTCCGGAGCCGTGACGCGACGCCTTACCGGTCCGAAAGGAAGCAAGTTATACATGCTGCATGCGCGGTCCCCGGCCTGTTCGACGGGGGAAAGATTTCGTTCGACACGTCAGCCGGGGCGCGCGAGCGAAAGAGGTCCACGGTCACCTCGAAGCATTCCGCCCGTGTTTAAGTATGAGTTATGCCAATGGTCTTGCTCGACTGTGTTCGACAACGCCCGGGACGGGAAGGAGGACCGCGCGAGCGGGCCCGAGGCCTCCCGCCGGGACCGAGAGGAAGCGCGCATCGCGCTGCGGTGCAGCCTCGCCGAGCTTCGACTGGTCGACTCGTTCGTCGGTTCGGGCGGGTACGCGACGCGGTCCGAGCTCTTGAGGGCAGCGTTGCACGCGTTCCTGCGGTCGCGGGCGATGTCCAGCACGCCGACCCCCCCGGTCGATGCGGACGGCCTCGTCGAGGTAGCGATCCGCCTCACACCGGAGGAATGCGCCGCCGCCGAGGCGTACGCCCGCCACATGGCCAACCGCATGGAGCTGAGGGACGCCCTCGCTCTCGTCTTCCGGTACGGAGAGGAGAAGCTCGAGGTCGGCCGCCATGCCCTGCGGTCGCGCGAGCGGATCCGAGAGGCGGCGGAGGCCCGGGCCCGCGTCGGGGACCTCTCCGAGAGCGGCCGGGACCTCGAGCGCAAGGGGGTCGTCGGGCGGTAGGACGCGTCGGGGTCGAACGGGGTCCGGGGTGGTTGCGGATGACCGAGAGGGCGGAGTGGGACGAGTCGGGGCTGACCGGGGGCGGAGGGGCCGGCGGTGCGGACGGGGAGGAGCTGTACCCGTCGTCGCTGCGGCTGGGACAGGAGCTGCGGGTCGTCCTGGTCGCGGTCGGAGGCGGGGCGGTCCGCATCGGACGGGAGATCGCCCGCCAGCATCTCCGGCACGTCGAGACCGTCGCGATCAACTGCGACCCGAAGGTTCAGGGATTTGACGAGTACGACCGCCGCGTCTACCTTGGCCCGGAGACGGGCGAGGAGGTCGACACGGGGGGGTCCCCCGTGGTCGGTGGCGTGCTGGCCCGGGCCGCCGAACCGTCGCTGCGGAACGTCTTCCACGGGGCTTCGTTCGTGGTCATCATCGGGAGCCTCGGCGGAGGCGCCGGCAGCGGGGCGCTCCCCCACCTCCTCGAGCTCGCGTCGCGGCACGCGGCGGTCGTGAGCGCGTTCGTGATCAAGCCGTTCCGTTGCGAGGGGGACCGGCGCGCGCTCGCCGAGCGGGCGATCGGACGTCTCCGCCTGGTCGAGGCGTTCGCGGAGAAGCGCGAGCACGGCTCGGCGACCCTGGAGATCCTCGACAACGAGCAGCTCGTGCCCAGCTATAGAGCGCGGGCGTTCAATTCGATCGGCCAGCACTGGGCGCACGTCGTCCAGACCCACATCGAGCAGGCGATCCTGGCCCCGGCCGAGGCGTTGCTCGCGAGCGTCGCGTTCGCGCCCCCGACCGTCTCCCTGGAAACGCCGCCGGTCGTCGTCGATACGCTCGCCCTTCCTGAGAGGTACCCCACGGCGCCTCCCCTCGGGCCCGAGGCACCGCCCCCGCTCCCCGCCGCTCCGCCGGGCGCGGAGGCCGAGCTGACGCTCGAGGTCGTGAACGAGGCCAGGCCTCCACCCCTCCCCTAGCGATGCCGGGCGGGGGAAGTCCCCCCTTCCCCCGTCCTCCTCCGTCTCCGTAGCCTTATGAGAGGCACCGCTTCGGCGTACCCGATGGACGGGAAGCTCGTGACCGGGGTCGGCCTCCTCGCGGTGCCGGCCGCGCTGATCGCGGTCACGGTCGCCTGGTTCTCCTCGAACCCGGTGTCGATCTTCGCGATGATCGCGCTGATGCTCGTCGGCGCGTTCTACCTGCTCACGTACCGCGAGGTGTTCGGCTAGTCCCTGCCGTCCCGGGCACCGGCTCCCGTTCTCCGCGGCGGGCCGGCCTGCGCCACGCCCCGAACCGTGCGGAGCGTCAACCGTACATCGTCGTCGACGAGGGCGACGGCGGCGGCGTCTCGGCCTCCGACATGACCGGCCGGGTCTTCATCGCCGCGCGCAGCATCCGCTCGATCTCCGCCGCCTGCTTGCGGAGCGGCCCGGTGTCGATCCTGAGCTCCGGGAGGAGACGGTCGAGCGTCTCGATGAGCACCGCCCCGGCGCGGTGGTCGGGGATCCCCTCGGCCGCCCGGGTGCTGACCAGCGTCACCACGACGGGCACCTTGCGCCCCAGCCCCTGCACGAGCAGCGCGCCCGAGACGCCGCCGATCACTCCCTCCTCGAGGGGGCGGGCCGACGTCTTCGCGAAGGCGCCGAGGACCCCGGGGTCGCGACGGGAGTAGGCGACCCAGACGTTCTCCGAGACCTCGGGGGCGGGCTCCGCCTCGTCCCCCTCCGCGTTCTCGAGCTCCGGGTGGGGGACGACGCCCTCCAGGCAGACGAGGAGCCGGGCCTGGAGGCGTTCCGCGCCGTCCAGGAT
>JASHYQ010000180.1 GCA_030042955.1 Thermoplasmata archaeon | reverse complement strand
CCTGGGCCGGCGACCTCGGGGACCGGGCCCATACCCTCCCCCCTGACGAGCCCGGGTAGGTACCCCGCCCATACGGACTTGTCTTAAAGCCGGGTCGGCCTGTCGGGGCCGCCGATGAGTCCACCCTCTCGATTTGACCCGGTGGATCTACTCACCCTTCGGGGGATTCGATCGTTCATTCGCACGTCCTCCGCGCGGGGCGGGGTCGTCTTCTTCGCGCTGTTGTACGGCCTTGGGTCCGCCTTCACGAGCGGGATGGTTCTCATCAGCTCGATTCAGGGAGGGTACAGCTTCACGGTCCTCTGGAGCGGCGGACCCGGCACGAGCTTCTGGAACTACCCCGGAGTTCTCCTAGTCGCGCCGTGGGGCGTGGTCTCGGCCCCGTTCTTCCCGACGCTCGCCATGGTGGTCGTCTCGGTCGGAGTAGGGCTCGGAATGACCGTCGCCTTCCTTCTTGGGGTACGCTTGATCCAGGACCGGCGTCGCTCGGCGGGCGGCGTCACCGCGAGCGGCACGGTCGCCGGACTTACGCCGGCGATGATTACCCTAGTCACGCTCGGGGCTTGCTGCTCGACGACCGCGGCCGCCTCGGCCGGGGTCGGCCTGGTGGCCGTGGCCTCGGGAACCACCACCAACAACCTGCTCCTCAACAACTGGTTCCTCGGCGTCTTCCAGATCGTGGTCGTCTGGGTGGCCCTGCTGGCCCAAGAGCTGCTCCTGGTCGTCTATTCCGGCCTGTTCCTTCGACCGGGCACCGCCGCCTCTACCGTCCGGTCGAGCCCGATCGACCGACTCACGGTCGCGGGCGCCGCGCTGAGGGTGGCGTTGCTGCTCGGTGGGGTGCTGTGGTCCCTCTCGATGGTCGCCGAGTGGACGACCGTCTCCCCCTGGACGGCCGGACCCGGCCTCTGGTTCCAGTGGGTCGTGCAGCACCAATTGGTGGCGTTGCTCGCCATCTCCGCCGCGCTGTTCCCGACCGGGACCTGGAAGGTGCTGCGCGCGGTACGCGAGCGGGCTCGACTCGCGCTCGTAGGACTGCTGCTCGTGGCGGGTGGGACGGTGCTCTGGTCGCCGCCCCCCTTGTCCTTCTGGGGGCTGGACGGCCTAGCGAACCAGATTCTCTACGCCCTGGGCGCGCCGAGCGCGTGGGGCACCATCTCTCCGGGCGCGCTCAGTGGGGTCGCCCTCGGGCTCCGCTGGACGTTCGAGTACGCCCTCCTCGCGTGCTTCGCGGTAGCGGTCGCGCTGGCCCCGGACCGCACGTTCGCGCCACTGCGCTGGTCGACGGCAGGTCACGGGGAGGTTGTGTCACCCGCCGTAGAGGGGCCCTCTCCGACCGGAGGGGGGCCGTACCCGGCGGCCGTGGACACGGCGGTCGTCGAAGGGGAGGCTGGGTAGCAGCATGCTGGCCGCCTTCGTCATCCTGAGTTTCCTGGCCGCTGGGATGGTCGGCGTGACCGCCGGCCTGATCAAGTGGGCGGCGACCGCCCGGTCGGGGCTCCGAGCGGGGACGGTGCTCTTCCTGTTGCTGATGATGGTCGCGATGGTCGCGGGCGCCCTCCTCTACTTCCTGGACCCGGGGACAGGAGGCTTGCTCGCCGGATTCTGGCTGGCGAGCGCGCTGATGTCGGCGAGCGCGCTCGTGGTGTTTTTCGCGTTCCTCCGCGAGGTTCGACGCCAGGAGGCCGGCGCGGCCGAGGAGCTCACCCGACCGACCGCCCGCTTCGTCGCGGCGGTCCTCGGGCTCGTGCTGCTGAACGAGTTCCTGATGGGCTGGACCTTCAGCCTCGCGTCGGGCACGCTGGCTCCGGGATTCCCCGGGGGAGCGGTCGGACTCTTCGCCTCGGTCGTCGCCTCGCCGTGGTTCCTCTTCACGATGTCCTCCGAGATGCTCCTCACGGCCTTCCTCCTGCGGGACCGGTTGCCCTCCCCGGTCGTGGTCGTCCTGGTCCTCCAGGCCGTGATCATGTTCCTCTCCCCGCCGGCACTCGCCGCCTCGTGGTGGAACGCGCTCGCGATCTACGCGGGGAGCTCCGTGATGATCGGGCTCTTCGTCTACCTGATGGAGTTCATCTACCGTCACCGGCAGCTTACCTCCGCCTTCTCGACGTATCTCGTGCGCTTGCTCGCGATCTACGGGGCGATGATGACGGGCCTCTACCTCTGGCTCGCGTACGGCTCGGTGCTCCTCTTCGCGACCTCGGTCGTCCTGGAGATGGTGATGTTCTTCGACGCGGTCCTCCGCTCGGAGCGGTTCTCCCGAGGCCCCGACGTGCCCTGGCAGCTCCGCCCGAACTGGGCGGTCGCGCTCCTGGCCGGGATCTTCGTCTCGGAGATCTTTATGGGGGCCCTGCTCGACCTTCAGATCGACCCCTCGGACTACGCCGGGGTCTTTTTCACCCTCCCGCTGAGCGGCGTCCCCTTGGGGGTCGGCCTCTACAACGCCGTCTACAACGGGTTCTGGTTCCTCGCGGGGACGACCGGCTCGACCTGGTTCCTCGCGATGATGGGGGTCGAGATGGGGGCCCTCGTCTGGTTCAAGTTCCGGGAGACCAAGCAACTCGAGACCCGGATCCGCCTCGGCCTGATGATGGGGTGCTATGCGGGGTTCGCCGTCTTCTTTCCAAGCATCTACTACGCGGAGGCGTTCCCGAACGCTCCCCCGCAGGCGACCGTCCCCTTCCTCGGCTGGTCGATGGGCATCGGGACCGAGGCTCTCGCCGCCAGCGTAGTGGGGATCGTGCTCATCACCTACGCCATCACCGGCGTCGTGTCGACCCTCTTCGGCCGTCGGGTGATCTGCTCCGTCTTCTGCACGGCCCCCTTGATGTACCAGGGCACGGCGATCAACTCGATGAAGTCGTTCAACCGGAGCTCGCCGCTCGCCCGGAAGTACCTCAGCAGCCGGTTCTCCACCCTCTACTCGGTCACGACGGGGCTCGTCCTGGGCTCCCTCGCCCTCGCCTCGGTCGCGTCGGTGCTCGACTCCGCCGGGGTCTGGAACGTGATGGTCCTGGGAAGCGACCCGACGGTCTTCCTCTTCGCCCTCTACTTCGGCGTCCTCTGGTACGTGATGTTCGTGACGATCCCGTACTTCGGAAACTACAACTGCGTCACCATGGGCTGGTGCTACACAGGCACCATCTCGCAGGCGTTCCAGCGGATCGGATTCTTCAAGCTCAAGGTCCACGACAAGCAGGTCTGCAAGGACTGCACCACGCTCGACTGCGCGAAG
>JASHYQ010000018.1 GCA_030042955.1 Thermoplasmata archaeon | reverse complement strand
AGGACGACGACCGCGACCCCGATCACGACCCAGACCCACATGGAGGGGGCGGGGGGTGCGGCGGGGGCCGGAGCCGTTGACGGCCCGACGGTGCCGACCGCCGTCGGGATGAAGAAGACGTTCCCGGCTCCACCCACGTTCGTGAACCCGACGTAGGCGAGCCAGTTCCCTCCCGACTCGCCCAGAAGAACGGACGGCGAGTAGTCCTGTCCGTCCGTGGTCAGGGCCTTCAGGGTCTGAGCGCCCGTCCCTTCCGCGAAATAGATGTTCGACCCGCTCGCGTTCTTGAGGGCCAGAGCGACCGCGACGGCCCCCAGCGGGGTGGCCGCCACGGAGAGTCCTTCCACGGTCGACCCGCTCGGGACGCTCGCCGTCAAGATGGGTGTCGCACCGAACGCGGCACCCGTCGGACCGAGCGAGACAATCGTCACGGCGAGACCGGCTGGGTTCGCGTAGGCGAGGTACGTCGTGGTCCCGACGGTCGACAGGCCAACCGCGCCGGCGTTGACGAACTCCGACCCCCACACGGGGCCTCCGGGGGTGACAATCTGGATCTGGCCCGGGGTGTCGAGGGCCAGCTCGTACCCTCCGTCCGCGAACGTCACCGACGCCGCCTCGATCGGGTACGACGCGGTTCCCTGAGTGACCGCGCCGGTGGAGACGTCCTCAAAGGCGTACTGCGTGCCGTTCCAGGCGACCAGGGCCGGCGCGGTTCCTCCGCTCGCGGCGAGGCCGACGGGGACGAACGAAAGGTTGGCGCCCGCCACCGGGTTGGTCCACGTGATGCCGTTGGTCGAGGTCGAGGAGTACAGCTGGCTGCCGAACGCGTAGAACGCCTCGGAGGCGACCGAGCTGTTCACGATGGCCGACGGCCCGAGCTTAGCCACGGTGACCTTCTTGCTGACGAGCAGGGGCAACTGGATGCCGTCCAGCACGGCGAACTGGGTCTTGGTGAACGTGTTCAGGAGCGCCTGCTGCGTCTCGGAAGAGTCCGAGGCATTGACCACCGCGGGAGCGATGTAGCTGTAGACGTTCGTCGAGGTCGCCGCGTCGGCCGCCGGCGCACCTCCGCCCTGGTAGGCGGCCGCCGTGGGGTCGACCTCGCGCCACTCGTCGCCGACGCCGCCCTCTCCGTCCTGGGAGCCGGCGACGATGACGTAGGTGTCCGTCGTGATGGTCGTCCCGATGAGGGCCGTCGGGACCTGGAAGCTGACGGTCGCGTTGTCCACGATCTTCCCGTCATCGACTCCCGCGGGCAAGCCGGTGTTCGAGCTCACCAGGACGTCCGCCGGGTACGAGACCCCCGACGCGCTCTCTACGAAGTTCGAGGCGGGGAAGCCCGAGGCCTGGATCGCCCATTGCCACGCAGCGCTCGGCGTGACGTTGATGTTCGACCCGGGGATGCCTTCGATGCTCCCGCCGCTCGCTCCCGCCTCGTGGATGAGGACGTCGATGACCGGCTGGGAGAAGCCCCACGGACTTCCGAACGGGTTCGAGAGCTGCGCGAACGTGACGTTGAACTGGACCGTGTACGGGTTGTCCGACACGTTCACGTACGTCATCTGCAGCGAGTTCGGTGGGAAGTCGGGGAGCCCGGCGGAGAAGTCCTGGGTGGGCATGGTGTAGTATCCTGGACCGTTGTCCGGGGCGGTGTTGTGGAGGGTCGCAATCGGAGTGAGCTTGGCGAGCGCGGACGGGATGGTCACGAGCATCGGGCCCGACCAGCTGATCGGTAGCCCGGTGGTCCCGTTGACGGCCGCCACGAAGAACTCGATCGACTGGCCCGGCGACATGCCGAGGACGCTGGTCGGGACCTGCAGTTGCAGCTGTCCGCCCAGGAAGGCGTCGCCGACGATCGGGGTGCCGGCGACCCAGGTTCCACCCGGGCCGCTCGTGAAGACTCCCAGGGTCGCGCTCCCGCTCGGGGTCACGCTGCTTCCTTGGAGGGTCACTTCCGTCGTCGCCCCGAAGCCGAACGGTGTCGAGCCGACGGTGTAGACCGCGTTCGGCACGTTCAGGCTCTGGAGGTTGCCCGGCTGCGGGCCGATCGGCGAGAAGAACAGGTCGATCTCGTCCGTCGCGGCCGTGTAGAAGTTCGGGGCCTTGTAGGCCGTGGTCGCCCCGTTCACCTGGACCGAGAAGTAGAGGTTGCTCACGTCGAACCCGTAGTAGGTCGCCGCGATCTGCCCGGCGCCGGTCGTGCTGTCCCCGGTCGCCCGTTCGTAGGCCCCCGCCCACGCGACGTTGTGGTTCACCGAGTAGCCGAGGCCTCCCGGGAACGATTCGGTCGTGTAGAGCGAGCCGGTGAGCACCGGCGAGATCGAGGCGTTGGTGCCCCAGGTCGTCGGGGTCTGGGGGACGATGTAGTTGCTCTCGAGGAACGGCGTCAGCGGCAGCCCGAGCAGGGTGAGGGCGCTCGAGAGGTCGCTGCGGTAGATCGACTCGAAGACGAGGGCGTTCTGGGCGGCGGGGTTCTGGTCCGTTGGGTCCCACGCGAAGTAGGCGTCCGAGCCCTCGGCCCCGTAGATGTCGATCCACGCCTGCGTGTACTTGTCCTGGGCGGTGCTCGTGTTCCACTCGGTGAGGTGCGGGAAGTTGTTGGCCGCCTCGAAGGCCGCGAGGGTCATGGGCTGGGTGAGAGCGTTCTTCGTCCCGTAGGCCTGGACCTCGGAGCGGACGAGGGTCAGCTGCTGCCACATCGCGTCCTGGAGACCGTGGCCCGCCCACTGCCCGAGGTAGGAGTTGATCCCACTGCCGGTGGGCTCGTTGTTCCAGGAGCCGGTCGGCAGGCTCGTGATCGTCGGGAGCGTCGAAGCGGGGTGGGTCACGAGGTACTGCTGGGTCGTGGTCGTCTGGACCCAGGTGTGGTTCGCGGCGAGCGCGGCGTAGACGTCCTCGAGGAACGGAACGCCGTCCTCGGGGAACGGACTCATGAACATCCAGTTCTCGCCGTCGAGCGCTACCGTGACCAGCGTGTCGTTGTGGGTGGCGCGGGGCTCGGTCACGTAGATGTTCTTGAGGTAGGCCATGAACTCGTCGGCCGCGGCCCAGTTCCCGGTGGTGTTCGCAATCCCACCGTAGTTGAAGCCCCAGTCGTTGGAGAGGCCGTCGTCTCGGAACACCATCACGGTCGACTGGGTCCCGTTCGACACCTCGTACGGGGTGTACAGGGTCTTCATCTGTCCGGGCGTGATCGCGCCGGCGGAGCCCGCGGGGAGGAGCCCGAGCTCATCCAGCACCGCCTGCGAGGACGAGGTCCAGGTGTAGCCGGTGGCGTTGATGAACGGGATCACCGCGGCGGAAACGGCTTGCTCCGGGCTCCAGAGGCCGAGGGGTGCCTGGCCGAAGACCTGCTGGTAGATCTGTGCGCCGATGGTGAGCTGGGCGGTCGTGTCGTTGGCCCAGATCCCCTTGGCGATGCCGACACCGTTCTCGTCCGTCCAGTTGCCGAGCAGCAGGAGCGGCAGGATGGGGTGGTCGAAGGGCGTCGTGATCAGCTCAACGTTCCCGCCCGCGCCGTCATTCAGCATCCGGTCGTGAGAGAACGCCGAGATCACGAGCTGCGCCTCCACCGGGTAGTAACTCGCGATCGTGCTGAGGTCCGAGATCGAGAAGCTCGTCTGGTTGTACAGCGCCCACATCGTCGAGTTGATGTAGGCACTACCGAGCTGGCCTGTCTCGATCGGCTCGCTGGTCGACCAGAGGAAGAAGTCGACCAGGGCGTCGGTCAGTTGCGCGGTCGTGAGGACGGTGCCGGTCTGGTACAGCTTGAACAACTGCCAGTACAGCGCGCTCGCGTTGTTGTTCGCGACGTGGTACGCCCACGGCGGCGTGTTGAAGGCGAGGTCGAACTCGAGGAGTTGGGCGACCGTCGTCGTGTTGTACTGGTACGGGTTCACGAACGAGCTCAGGAAGGTGTCACCGTACGTGGTGACTTCCGTGTACACACTGTTCCCCCACTGGCTCGACGGGATCCAGGCTGCCTCGAGGTAGCTGTTGTTGTAGTCGCCGAGGGCCGCTCCCAGGATCTGGTATAGGAGCGTCCCGGAGATCGAGTAGGTGATGTTGATGGTGGGGTAGAGGCCGGCGATCAACG
>JASHYQ010000179.1 GCA_030042955.1 Thermoplasmata archaeon | reverse complement strand
GCCTCGCGGGTCTTCTCCGCGCGCTCGAGCCGCGTCCACGCCTTCGGGTCGGTCCCCAGCTGGTCCTGATGGGCCGCCGCGTGGTAGACGAGGTAGCGAAGCGCCTGGGCGCGCATGCCCATGTCCGCGATCTTGAACTGGATCGCCTGGTACTCGCTGATCGGCAGGCCGAACTGTGTCCGGTTCTTCGAGAACTCGAGCGCCCGGGTCGTCGCCTCCTCGATCCCCCCGAGCGAGGCCGCGCCGAGCGAGACCCGGCCGACGTCGAGCGCGGTCATCGCGACGTGGAATCCCTTGCCGACCTCCCCGATGACGTGCTCGGGGCCGAGCTCGACGTGGTCCAGGATCAGCTCCGCGGTCGACGTGCCGTGCAGCCCCATCTTCTTCTCGCACCGCCCGACCGAGAATCCGGGTCGGTTGGTGTCGACGATGAACGCCGTGACCCCTCCGTTCGGCCCGAGCTTGACGTCGTTCCCGGCCATCACGACCACCGCCGAGGCTTCGCGGCCGTTCGAGACGTAGATCTTGTTCCCGGTGAGGACCCACTTGTCGCCCTGCTTCTCGGCGACGGTGTGCACCGCGCCGGAGTCGCTGCCCGACCCCGGCTCCGTGAGGCTGAACGCGAGCAGCTTCTCCCCCTTGGCCGCGGGGATGAGCCAGCGGCGCTTCTGCTCCTCCGTCCCGTAGTAGAGGAGCGGCATGGTCCCGAGCGACGTGTGCGCGCCCACGATCACCCCGTGCGACGCGTCGACCTTCCCGAGCTCCTCGAGGAAGATGCAGTAACCGACCTTGCCGAGTCCGAGCCCGCCCCACTCCTCGGGAATCGGGACGCCGAAATACCCCTCCTCCGCCATCCGCTTCACGGACGCGGCGGGGAACACCTCCTTCTCGTCCATCTCCGCGACCACCGGGGCGACCTCCTTCTGAAGGAAGGCCCGGGTCGCGTCGCGAAACGCCTCTTGGTCCGGCGTGAACGAAAACTCGATCGCCATGGCTAGGTTCCTTGGAACTTGGGGGGCCGGTGTTCGACGAACGCCATGATGCCTTCCGGCAGGTCGTTGGACGGGAGGACCTCGGAGGCGAACAGCTCCGTTTCCAGCTCCGTCCCCTTGGCGAGCGGCAAGGCGAGGCCCTCCACGATGGCGCGCTTCGCCGCCTGAACCGCCTTCGGGGCCTTCTGGCCGATGGTGTGGGCGAGGTCCCGGGCCGCGCGGAGCTCCTGTCCCGCGGGCACGGTCTTGTTCACGAGGCCGATCTTGAGCGCCTCGGCAGCCGAGATCGTCGCGCCGGTGAAGATCAGCTCCTTCGCCTTCGGGACTCCCACGATCCGGGGTAGCCGCTGGGTCCCGCCGTAGGCGGGCATCAACCCGATGTTCACCTCGAGGGCGCCGAACTTGGCGGATTCACCGGCCACCCGAAGGTCGGCCGCGAGCGCCAGCTCCAACCCTCCCCCAAACGCGAGGCCGTTGATCGCCGCCACCACCGGGGGGCGGAGCCCCGCGATGCGCGCGAACAGGGCATGGCCCTTGCGCACCGTGTCGGGCGCTTTCGAAAGGTCCATGGTCGCCATCTCCTTGATGTCGGCCCCGGCACTGAAGTACTGGCCTTCACCCGCGAGGATGACCGCCCGCACCTTGGGGTCGGCCTCCAGGGCGGCGACCGCGGTATCCAGGTCTCGCAGCAGGGCGGTGCTGAGCGCGTTCACCGGTGGATTTTTCAGTACCAGGACCTCGACCCCGTCCTCTTCGCTCTTCCGGCCGACCAACGACCCTTCGGTCATCTGGACCTCCTCGCCGTGCGAAGGGGCGATGAGCCTCTTAACCCGCTCGGAAACTCTGGTTGAGCGCCCGGGCGGGCGGAGCGACGGACGGGGTCTCACCCGGCGGCGTGTCGGCCTGATATACGCGCCGGCTGTCGTGCGCCCGTGAAGGGGGACGCGGTTCCGGACGCGGTCGAGGGGCCCTCGGCCCATCGCGGCGCCGAGGCGAAGCTTCGGCGCGTGGATTGGTGGGGATTCCCGGCGCTGGTCAAAGAGCGCGATTCCAAGAGCTACCGTCCGAAGGCCCTGGACGAGCGGCTGCGACGGGAGCGTACCCGGACCGAGACCCGCCTCCTGGTGGATGCCCGCCGGCTCGGCGTCCGAACTCCGCTCGTGTACGATGTCGACCTCGCGCACCACCGCCTGACTCTCGAGGAGATCCCCGGCCCCACGCTGAAGCAGCTCCTCGAGGACCCGACCGTCACCCCCGAGGCGCTCGACGCGGCGGTTCGCGCGTTCGGGTTGGCCCTCGGCCAGCTCCATGCGGGCGGCATCTCGCATGGGGACCTGACGAGCTCGAACGTCCTGTTCCCGGAGGGGCCGACGGGACCCCCCGCGTTCCTCGACCTCTCGATGGGGAGCCGGAGCCCCGGGGTCGAGGAGCTGGGAATCGACCTGCACCTCGTCGAGGAGGACCTCAAAGCCCTCCACCCCCGCGCCGACCACCTCATCCACGCGTTCCTCGAGGGCTACGACGCGGGGAACCCGGGCGGCGCGAAGGAGGTCCGCCAGCGGGTCAAGGCGATCCGCGGGCGGATCCGGTACGCCTGACGGCCCGGTCACTCGGCGTGGCGGATCCGGGACAACCCCACGACCAGGGTGGCCGGGAGCTCGTCGATCACGTCCGACGCGAGGAGCCCGGGACCCCGGGAACCGGCCGCGCGCACCCCGGCTTCACCGACCCAGTAGGTGGCGAGGCGCCCGGCGTGCATCCCCGGGAGGCCGTGGCCCAGCAAGCTGCCCAGTACGCCCCCGAGGACGTCCCCCACCCCGCCGACCGTCTGGTACGGGGAGTGATGGTGGTTCTCCACGGCCACCGAGCCGTCGGTGACGATGTCGGGGTCGCCCTTGACCACCAGCGTGAGCCCGAGGCGTCGAGCCTCGGCCGTCGCATGCTGTCGACGGTCCGGCGGAGAAGCGTCCGCCGAGCCTCCGAAGTCCCGGAGGTACTCGCCCGAGTTCGGGGTGGCGACCACCGGGAACGCGGGGGGGTCCCGGGAGAGCGCCGTCGGCAGCGACCGCAGCGCGTCGGCATCCACGACGAGCGGCACATGACCGGCGAGCGCGCGCTCGAGCTGACCCATCGCTTCGATGGTGGCCGGGTCGGAGCCGGCGCCCATGCCCAGGACGACCGCCTGCGCGGGGGTCGTCTCCAGAAACCGGAGCAGGGGAGCCACGTCGTTGGGCGTGAACCGGTCCCGGCCGAACGGACGGACGACCAGGTTGGGACTGAACGACTGGACCAGCTCGGCGGCCCCCCCGGGGGCAAGGACGGTCGCCCGCTCCGCGCCGGCCCGGAGCGCCGCGAGGGCTGCGAGGGCCGGCGCCCCCGCGTAGGGACCCCCGCCGATGACGGTGATCCGGGCGCGGCGGCCCGACTCCTCGAGCCGAGGGGCCGGGAAGAACAGGAACTCTCCCGGGCCGGTCTCGGTCCACGCCGCGGGGGGAATCCCGATGTCGACGACATGAAGCTCGCCGGCCGTCGCGGGGTCCATCTCCGCCTTCGGGCCCGTCAGCGTGACGGTCCACGCCGGTCGGAGCCCGGCGGGGTCGCGGGTCCCGGTCGGGAGGTCGATGGAGAGGGTCGGCACCTGGCTGGCCGCGATCGCCGCCACGGTCTCCTGGTACGGGGTGCGGAGGGCGCCGGACTGGCCGGTCCCGAGCAGGGCGTCGATGACGAGCGGGAAGCGACCGAGCTCCTCGGGTCGCGGGATGTTCACGTGCACCGGCAGGCGTCGTTCGATCCGTTCGAAGCAGCGGCGCGCCGAATGGGACCGGATCTGCGCGGGGGACCGGACGATCCAGAACTCGGGCTGGTACCCCCACTCGAGCAGGTGATGCGCGGCGCACGCGCCGTCCCCGCCTTTGTTCCCCGTGCCGGCGACGATCGCGACGCGCGCTGGGGCGGGCGGCAGGTGGCGCATCGCCTCCTCGGCGACGGCGCGACCAGCGCGCTCCATCAGGGCATCGACCGAGACTCCCAGCGCTCCCGCGTTGGCCTCCACGACCTCCATCTCGGCGAAGGTCAACGGACGGCCGAGTTCGGCCCACATCGCACGCCTCAGGTCGCCGGGGGAGTGGTCGACGGTGCGTCCGGACGCGTCTCGCTGGACCCGAAGAGGTTCACCGAAGCGGGGAGCAGGTTCCGGCGGGCTAGGTACTGCGCCTGGGTCCGGCTGTACCGGAAGAGGATGTCCGCCTTCCCTTCCTGGAAACCCCACGGACGGAGGATCAGGAGGTCGCCCTCGCGGATCCACATTTTCTTCTTCATCTTGCCGGTGATGCGGCCCATGCGGGAGACCGAATCCTCGCACATCACCCGGATTCGGGCGGCGCCGAGCAGTTGGCTGGCGATCCCGAAGACCTCGCCCCGGCTCCGACGGGGGAGCGGGAGGCGGCCGACCTCCTCCCCACCCTCCACGACCTCGACGGTCGGAGCGGGCTCCTCCCCGGCGGGGGCCGGCGGGGTGCCCTCCTCGTCCGAATCGGTCGGGTCCGGTGTCACGGCCGCTGGAGAGGGGGCCAGTATTTCACTTGGGCCCACGCCGAGGGAAGACCCGCAACGGATTCTCCTCGAGAATCTGACGCTGGGCCTCCGCCGGAAGGGGGAGGGCCCGGAAGGCGTCGATGTTCGTCCGGATCTCCTTGACCCCCGGACCCGGCCAATCCGTACCGAAGAGCGCCTTGTCGGCCAGCCGCGGAAGGGTCGGGAAGTACTCGAGGAGCCGGGCCGGAGGGACCCCCGAGAGCTCGAGCCAGACGTTCGGGAACCGGCGGGCGAGGAAGACCGCGGTGTTCATCCAGATCGGCCGTCCGCCGTGAGCGAGGACGATGGTGAGGTCCGGGAAGTCGACGGCGACATCCTCGATCATCAACGGGTCCGAGAACCGATTGCGGGCGCGAGGGAACACGGAGGTTCCCGTGTGGAAGATCACGGGGAGCCCGTGACGCTCGCACGCCGCGTACAGCTCCCGCAGCCCGGGCACGCTCCCGTCGACGTACCCATCCGGCCGGAACCACTGATGCGGTGGATGCAACTTGATCGCGCGGATCCCGAGGCGGTCCGCGAGGCGGGTCACCTCGTCTCCGGGGTGGGGGTGGTTCGGCCGGAGGCCTCCCACGGCGACCAGCCGCTCCGGGTCGGCCCGGCAATACTCGCTTACGAAGTCGTTCGCCTTTTCGGTGTAACCGATGACCTCCGGCGCGACGTAGTTGATCAAGAGCGCGCGTTCGACCTCCGCGGCGTCGAGGTACTCGAGGAAGGCGTGGGGGTCGCGAAGGAAGTGGCCGTGGGTGGCCTCGGTGAAGCTCAGGATCCGGACCGCGTCCGGGTGCATCTCCCAGACCGGGTTGATGTGGACGTGGCAGTCGGTAACACCCATCGGACCGGCCCACCGGGGACGCCGATATAAGCCGAGGCCGGGGCCCGTGCAGAGGTGGGCTTAAGTGCCGTTCGAAACCTCGGACCTGCGATGGCCGCCGTGACAGCGACCCCGCCGCGCTCGATGCCGAAGCTCCTCAAGGCGACGTACCTCGCGGACCAGGAGTACCTGCTCGACGAGACCCGGGCGACCAAGCTGTACTACTTCCCGGGACCGATCCTGTACCTCCTGGTCTTCGGGGTTCTCGCGCTCGGGACCTGGGGCTCGTCCTACGGTTTCAGCCTGTACAAGTGGCTCGGGGACCACGGCGCGAGCGTCCCCTCGAGCCTTCAGCCGTGGGTGAGCGACCTCTTCGGCCTCCTCTTCGTCATCGGGTTGATCTGGATCCTCGTGCGTTACATCCGCTGGCGCGCGACCGTCTACGCGGTCACCACTCGGCGTGTGATCGTCCAGCGCGGGATCTTCGGACGGGACTTTGACGAGATCCCCGTGACTCAGGTGCGCGGGGTCGACGTTCACATGTCGTTCGGCCAGCGGATCCTGGGCTACGGGACGGTCCGCGTCAGCTCGGAAGGCGGGGCACGCGTCGGCAACGAGGACTGGGTCGGGATCCCCAAGCCGTTCAAGTTCCAGAAGCTTATCGAGAGCGCGACTCAGGCGATCCAGGGGCCGTCTCACTAGCGCGCCGCGCCTCCCCCGCCGACGGGTCTGTTGCCCTCGGGCGGACCGCTTCCTCACGGTCCGGGGGAGCCACCGTTTAATCGACCCTCGGCGTCCTGGATTTCCGCTATGGGGGACGACTTCGACGTCATCGTGGTGGGCGCCGGGATGGCCGGCACCTCCGCGGCGATCCGCCTCGCCCAGGGCGGCGCGAACGTCCTCCTGCTCGAACGGGGAGCCGAGGCCGGGACGAAGAACCTCTCGGGAGGCGTCCTCTGGGGCGACGACCTTGCCCGGATCCTCCCGAACTGGGCCAGCGAGATGCCGGTCGAGCGGCACCTCGTTCGCAAACGGTTCGGGTTCCTCACCCCGGAGAGCGCCATCTCCTTCGACTTCGACGACGGCGCGTGGCGCACCCGCCCGTACGTTGCCCACACGGTCCTCCGTGCGAAGACCGACGCCTGGCTGACCAAGAAGGCCGAGGAGGCCGGAGCGACGGTGGTGACGGCGGTCCCGGTCGACCGACTCAACTGGGAGGGAACCCGCGTTCATGGCGTCGTCCAGGGCGGCGAGACGATGACGGCCCCGGTCACGATCTTGGCCGACGGAACGAACTCTCGTCTCGCGCTCGGGACGCCGATCCGTCCCGAACCCCGGTTGGACGGTCAGACGACCGAACTCGGGATCAAGGAGGTATACCGCCTCGACGCAGCCCGCATCGAAGAACGATTCTCGGTCGGGCCCGGCGAGGGGCATGCCGAGGAGTGGGTGACGGGAATCTTCCCGGCCGGGGTGATGGGTGGGGGGTTCCTTTACACGAATCAGGACACCCTCTCCGTCGGGTTGATCCTCAGCATCCCGTCGCTCTTCGGGCGAGGGGTCTATTCGTACGACCTCATCGAGCAGTTCCGGCAGCACCCGGCGATCGCGGCCCGGATCAAGGACGCCGAGCTCGTCGAGTACGGCGCGAAGCTGATCACGGGGGGATGGGCCGCCCGCCCGGCGTCGTTCTACGGGGACGGCTGGATGGTCGCGGGGGACGCGGCGGGGTTCGTCTTCTCGAACGGGATCGTCATCCAGGGAATGAACTACGCGGTGCGGAGCGGCCTCGAGGCGGCGGAGACGGCGCTCGCGGCCCGTACGGCGGGGAACGCCTCGGCCGC
>JASHYQ010000178.1 GCA_030042955.1 Thermoplasmata archaeon | reverse complement strand
CTCGCGATGAGCCGAAAGGTCCGGCGACCTCTACCGTGGGAGTTCCCCGGGGTGCACTGAGCGCCGAGCGATGAACTGTAGGCGCGGAGTGGGCTCGGCCTGTAACAGTGAGCGACTGCGTCCGGGGCCACCACTACCGGCGGACCTATCCGACGCCCGACGCCTACTCGCGGTTCTGGTCCGAGGACCCGACTGCTGGAGCGCCTAGGGCGCGACTCCGACTAGCTCGTCTTCTTGGCCATTTTCATGACGTCGGCGTGGGCGACTATCTTCTGGTGAACGTCCTTCAAGTGCTGCTGCACGTGCGCTACGAGCTCGTGCTCCTTCGTACTCATCACAGCAAATCCGTCCTCGCACTCGACCTTCCACTTTTCCATTCGTCCCTGCATAAGCCGCTCCTCGCCCCAGCGCGAGGACTCACGGAGGCGACGAAGATACATAACGACCGAGCCACAGCCGGCCACCGCAGCGTTGTCCTATCGGCGTGGATCGCCGAATCAACGGGTTCCGGGCCCCTTGTTTCGATATAGCCTGTCGCCTCCGGCCGGAATCTAGGCCAGACCCGCATGACGCAGGGTCGACGAGCGACGGGCGATGCGAACCTCCATCCTGAAACGCGCAGACGAGAGGGATACAAGCCGGACCACAAACCCGTCGGGTTCGACTCGTGGGAACCATTTCCCCTCTCCGAGAGGAGCGATACCCGTCCCACGGCAGAAGTGCCGTGCCCTCGCTCGGGACCAAGAACTCCGGGCTGACGGGCTGGACAGTCCCACTAGCGGACCTTGGCTACAATCTCAACGAGGTTTCCGTCCGGGTCCCGCACCAGCGCGGTGCGATTGTTGTTGCTGGAGTTGTGAGGCTGCTGAACGACCGGCACGCCCGCGGAGATCAGCATCTGAAACGCCTGGTCGACGTCGTAGGTCCACACGGTCACCGCCATGGACGGGCTGCCAGGGGACGCGTCGACCCCGTGTACCCTCTTTGCGGCTTCGACCGCACTGAGCCCGATCCCGAAGCCGCCGAGGGTGAGCTCGACGTGCACAGGAGTTCCGACCTTCGGAGTACGGAAGGTTTCCTTGAATCCGAGGAGGTCCCGATAGAACCGGAGGCCGGCTTCGACGTCGCGACTATAGAGGTTGACGAAGGGGTTCAGGAATGATACTCCCCGCGACTCTGCCCCCTCTCGAGACACGCTCATGTCCGACGCCCCCTCGTCCCCGACGCCGGCTCCTAGACCATAAAGCCTCGGGGAACCCGATTCCTAAAATCGGACGATCAGAATCCCCCGGTGGATGGACCGGACCGACCTCAGGATCTTCACGCTGCTCGTCTCCGACCCGTTCCTCTCGGACGAACGGATCGGGCGTGAGGTGAACCTCACGGGAAAAGCGGTCCGGCTCCGTCGACGGCGGCTGGAAACCGACGGGGTGCTGACCGACTATGCGGTCCACCCGGGCGCCGAGATATTGGGACGGCATGCGCTCGCCTGGGGCTACACCGCCCGAGATCGACTCGAGCTTCCCGTCGCACGTTTGAGAGAGGTCGAGGACCTCGTGTACGTGCGCTGCTTTCGGCCGGACTTCTACATGGCCGTGCGGTTTACAGAGGAGCCCGACGCCCAGGACGACCCTCGACTGGGCCGGTTGCTCGGCCGTCCCTTCGGTGGCCCGTTGGACGACTGGTCCCCAAAGGGCTTGATGGACCCTGACGACCTTTCCCGGGTCGACTGGAAGGTGATGGAAGCCGTGGTTCGAACCCCTCGGGCCTCGCTCACCACACAGGCCAAGCAGGCAGGCGTCTCTCCGCGGACTCTCCGCCTTCATCGGTCGAACCTCGACACCGCCCGGGTGCTAGAACTCGCCATGATCGTGGACCTCGCACGCGAGGCAGGGCTCTCCACCTACGGCATCTGGCTCAAGTTGGACGGGTCGGTCGACGAGGCGGCCCTGAAGTTGCCCCGGCTCTGGGACCGACCGCACTGGACCCGAAATCCGCGCGGGGTCTACTTGCTGGGAAGCGCGGACAGCTACTTCGACGCCCGGGAACTGGAACTCGAGCTCCGCTCGCTGCCTGGCGTCCTCAGCGCGGACCCCCTGATACCTGCAGGAGGGTACTTCGCCCGAGATCGCATCGTCGACTGGATTCGGAGCGAACGGATTCGAAGATACGGGACGAGAGGCGTCGAGCGCTGAGAGCCCTTCTCTGGACGGCCTCCTCCCCTAGGGGACCTGGGCCCCTTTCCCTCACGGAACTACTCGACCCAGCGGGCCGATGAGTGCCGGCACAACCTCCCATCCCTCGGTGAGCGACCGCTTCCTTCATGGCCGGACCGCCGGGAACGTGGTCGACCCGGTCCATGTCAGTAGGTTGACCCGCCCGGGGCTCTGCTGCCTGGTCTGCCTTGGTTCCCCCTAGTCCTGCTCATGGTTATCCGACATCGCGGTCGCCCGACTCCTGCGGACGTCGCACCGGGCGGCGGATAAACTGGAACGTAGATAGATGCACTTTATCCGCATTCCATCGCGCCAGGGTCAATATAACAGAAACCTTCCCTCGACGCATGAAGGGTGCCCCTCCCGTGGCCCTGAGCCCGCGGGAGTGGGCGAAACTCTTGCAGTGGACGCGGGGCCGATCGGTCCCCGTGCGGCGCGCCGAGCGGGCCCGGATTGTCCTGCTCGCGGCCGAGGGTCGGAACAACAAGGAGATTGCGAAGATTCTTCGCATGAGCCCCGTGACCGTGCGGCGGTGGCGGGCGCGTTTCGCCCTGCTCGGGCTGGCGGGAATCTCTGCCGACGCTCCCCGGTCGGGGCATAAGGAGGGTTCCGGCTCTCCTTCCGTAGCCACTATCCTCGAGCGCACTCGGTCTGCCCGGCCGACCAACGGCGTTCGGTGGACGACCCGGACCCTTGCGAAAGAGCTGGGCGCGAGCCACACGACCATCGCACGAGCGTGGAGAAGCTCGGGAGTTCGCCCTCCGCCGTACCGACACTGGCGACTATCGCCCGACCCGCGGGTCCGCGACCGGAGAATCGACGTCGCGGGCCTCTACGTGGACCCTCCCCGGACCCTGCTCGCCCTCAGTATCGACTTCTTGGGCAACGCCCCCGGAGCGACCGCTCACTCCTCGCGTCGCGGCGGCAGCGGAGGGCGGGAGCGGACAGAGGGGGACCGTCGCGCTCTGGGCCGGGTCGAGCAGCTAGCGGAGACGGTCCGGGTCCTCGATGGGCTTCCCCCCAGCGCGGCCTCCTGGAAGCTGACCTCCCGGGAGTTGCTGCTGTTCCTCGAGTCGGTGAACGAGCGCTCGACCCGCGCATCGGAGATCCACCTGCTCACCGGTGCGAGCTCGATCTTCCAGGATGCACGAGTCCTTCGGTGGCTGGACCGGCACCCGCGCTTCCACCTGGTGACCTCGCCGGCGGACCAACCGATTTCCAGCCTCGTCCGTGCGTGGCTCCAACCCCCGCGGACTTCTTCCGAGGCCGCTGGCGGCCTTGCCAGCCTGCCCGGGCTGGAGCGGTCGCTCGGCAGCTTCCTCCCCGGAGCGACCCTGCTCGGCCGACCGTTCGCCTGGACCCGGAGCGGGGCGGTCTCCCACTGGCGGAGTCCGGCCGTCGATACGTATTCGAGTTCCACTCGGGATTCGCGTGATTTTTCTTCGCGGTCTCAATCTCCCTTTGACTGATCCGAACGGCGGGGCCAGCTGGAGGTCCGATCAGGGCCTGCTGGTCCGGCCCTAGGAGTAGCAGAACGGAGTTGACTGAGGGAAAAGGGGGAACAAATGTACGAGAAAGTTGGAAGAACTGGATGGGTCGCCATTCTGGTCGTCGTGGTCGCGATCGTGGCATTCGCGTTGGCGAATACCGTCTCGACGCACTCTGCCCCGGGAGCTAGTGGAGCGAGCGCTCCGGTAACTTCGCACGCAGGCGTCGCTCCGGCCGCGGTCAGCCCGGGTCCGCTGACGAAGGTCCAGGGCAGCGCGAGTGACCTCAATCCGAACGGCGTCACGTCCCTGGGAACCGTCTCGGTCGTGCCCGAACCTCAGGCGTACAAATCGACCGCCCTGATGACCGTGACCGTGACCCTGACGCCCTCATCTAGCCTCAGCACCCTCGCCAACGAGCTCAACGACGTGGGCAGCCCGCTGTACCGGCACTTCCTGTCGGCCGAGGCCCTCGGGAGCACCTACGGGAACAGCGCCTACGCCTCCACCGTCGCCTACTTTGAAAGTTACGGGCTCGCCGTTCAGTCGAGCGCGACGGCGCTGACGCTGACCGTCAGCGGGACCGTCGCCGAGATGTCGGCGGCCTTCCACACAAGCCTCTCCGCCTTCGCTACGGAGTACCAGTCGACCGGGGTCTGGAACCCCTCGTTCGGCGCCAAGAGCGGAGTCGCGGGCACGACGGAAATGGGACCTACCTTCTACGCGAATCTGGGGCCCGCCCAGCTACCGCTAGGGATCGCTTCCGCCGTCAATGGGATTGCCGGTCTGGACGGCATGACGGCGACTCCCACCCTGGCCCTGCCTCACGGGTTGTATCCCGGATCCGCCCAGGCGGAAACCGGGGCCGAGAACAACAGCACTCCACCTCCACCGGTTCCCTGCCAATTCGGGGTATTCGGCGAGTGCCCCCAGTCGCTGGACGGCAACCAATCGATCGAGAACTCGAGCTTCCTGTGGACCAACTTCAGCGCACAGGGTCTCTCGTGCGAGTATGACGAGCTCTGCGGCGAGTACCAGTTCCTCTTCCCGTCGACCATGCCCGACCTTACCGGGGCGGACAACCTCTGGAGCGGAGCGGCCACGATCGACTCCGAGCCCGACACGGGCCAGGGCGTCACCATCGCGGTCGTCGAGGTCGGGTGCGCGATCCCCAGCGACCTCTCCCAATTCTCGCAGCAGGTCTACGGCAACCCGAACCAGCTCCCCGACCGGGTCACCCAGATTGCGGTGAACACCAGCGGCGGGTACTCCCTGACCGGGATTCCGAACACCAACATTGACAACTGCGTCCTTGAGGGCGAATACGCGGGGTGGACCGGCGAAACCGAGCTCGATGTCGAGTACGCCTCGACGATGGCTCCAGGCGCTCACATCGATGTGATCGCCATTCCGTACCCCGGGTACTTCTCCGACTTCGACACGGCCTACGCCGATATCGCCCAGTACCTCTCCCTCGGGTCGACCGGCGGCGTCTGCCCCTCGACCGCGACCCTGAACGGGGCCAACATGTACGTGGTCGAAGGGACGACCTCGGGAGCCTGCGGGGTCACGATCACGTCGAACAGCTACGGCGAGGGCGAGGAGTACGAGTACTTCTACGGAACCCCGATCTACATCACCGCCGAGGACCAGGAGCTCGAGCTGCTCAACAGTGTGGGAGTAACCAACTTCTTTGCCTCGGGCGACAGCGGAGGAGTGTACGCCACCGTGAACGACTTTGCCGCGGCGGATTCCCCTGGGGCGACCTCGGTGGGCGGTGCCCAGATCACGGCCGTGGGCGACGGCTCCGAGTTCCCGATCACGTCAAACAACTTCACCTACTGTGACGGGTTCATCGAGTACCTGTGGAACGGTACCGCCTACGTTCCCTACTGCTACGGCGCTATCGGACAGGCGTACTGGGCGTCGGCGACCGGCATCGGGGCTACGGCCTACTGGTCGTACAGCGAACACATCGGAGGGACCTACACAGGCGTCGTCGGCGGCGGCTTTGGCCAGTCGTTCGTGGAGACCCAGCCGTGGTGGCAGAACGCCCTCGACACCTACTCCACTGGCGAGAAGATCGACCCCGTGATCGCGGGCAGCGCCGCGTTCAACATGACCATCTATGTCGACGGGTCGTGGTCGCTCTTCTGGGGCGGGACGTCTTTCGCCACACCCATTACCGCTGGTGAGTGGGCGCTCGTCGAAGAGCAGGCCAACGTGGCGTTCGGCACCCCCGAGATGGGCGACATCAATCCGTTGCTCTACGCGGCGCACAACGCCTACGAAGCCGGCGCCGTGGCCTCGAACCCGTACACCCCGATGGGAGAGGGGTCCGGCCTCGACTCGGCGCCGGTCAACTCGTTCACGTGGTACTACTACAACCTCTCGATCGAGGTACCCAGCGCGCCGGTGCAGCCGATCTGGTTCCCGAGCCTCGGCAACCCCGCCGGGAGTGGCTGGAACTACCTCCAGGGTCTCGGGATCCCGAACGTGAAGCTCCTGGACAACGACCTATTCGGCCAGACGGGGCTGGCGGGGCACTCCATCGCCAATCCGGCCTTCAGCCTGTTCGTCGTCACGCCGGGAGGTCCCGTGCCGTTCACCGACCCCATCCTGACGGCCGGGACCGCCTACACGCTCGAGGTCCTCGACGGCTCCGGGCAGCCAGGGGTCTACGATGTAGCCGCTTACTCCGGCCAGTCGAGCGCCGGTGCCTACGGCGGCGGGTCCCTGACCACGATGACGACCGGCTCGGACGGGAAGTTCACCTACACGCCCACGACAGGGACCCCGCCCGGGGGCGACGCGGCGACGACCTACGGCTACTTCCTCGTGACGTCCGTGGTCGGACCGTCTCCGGAGTGGAGCTTTGTCGACTACGCCGTGCAGGCGCCCACCCCGCAGGGCACGCTGACCCTGTGCGTGGTCGACCCGTACGGCAACTGCGACACGGCCGACGCGGAGACCACGATGTTCACGACCACCACGGTCGGGGACTACAACATCTTTGCCCAGTCGGATATCTGGCTGAACGGCCTCCCGGTCTCGGGAGCGGTGGTCACCCAGGTCGCCGTCGTGAGCCAGGAGGGTCTGATCGACCCGACCCTGCCTCCGGCGACCTACGCCCCCGGCGCGACGATCGGGACGACGATCTCGGACGCCCGTGGCGAGGCGACCTTCTGGCCGGCGGCCCTCGGCCTGGCAGAGACGAACGGGTCCCTCTACACTCAGGTGTACCAGCTGACGGCTACGTACGATGGACTTGTATCCAATACCGTCACGGTCTTCGTCGAGCCCCAGTCCGGGTCGTTCTACACGGGCGACCTGACCCTGAACTCGGCGGGCACCGCGGTCGTAGGGAACCTCTCCTTCGCGGGCATGAAGTACGCGAGCTTCGTCAACATCTCCGTCGGTGGCGGGCCCGGCCAGTTCGTCAACTACACCTGCCCGCTCCCCGGTGGCGCGGCGCAACCGGCGAACACGGTGCTCCTTCCCGGGTGCACTCCGTTCTACGACACGAACTTCGGAGCGGATGTCTGGGAGAGCGGGGTCGACAACGGTCTGCTGCCCGTGAACCTGGATGTGTCGGGTCTCACGGGACCGATCGTCGTGAGCGAGCTCGCGAGCGGCGTGAACGACGTCTCGTTCGGGTACAGCGAGTACTTCGACGGGTTCTACTACAACTACACGGAGAGGAGCGTGCAGAACCCGATCGTCTGGCAGGACCCGACCGTGTTCCTCCCGGCGACGATCTCTCAGAGCGCGTCGGCGAGCGGCGTTACGGGCACGGACACGATTTCCTGGTCCGGCGCCGCCTACACGAACGCGAAAGGGACGGAGCTGGCCACCGGCATCCTGACGCTGGTGTCGGGAGCGGGATCGACGGTCTTGGCGACCGGGATCTCAGGAACCTACGCGCTGAACACCGCTGCCCTGGCCGATGGCTACTACTCGGTGGTCTTCACCGAGTCGGCGCCCGGGGCCGCGACGACGACGCGGAGCGTGGTCTTGTACTCCGACAACGAGATCGTCTCGCTGACCGCCAGCGTCGCCGCGCTCAACGCCCAACTCTCCGGTATCGAACAGAACTGGGCAACGGCCAACGCTAGCGTCGCGTCCGAGCTGAGTGCCGACACGGCGACCATCGCGAGTCTCCAGGCGCAGCTGACCCAGCTCCAGTCGACCTCCCAGGCCGACCAGAGCCAGATCAGCCAACTCCAGTCCGACCTGGCTTCGGACCAGGCCCAGATCACTCAACTGGAGCAGGAGCTGGCCCAGAAGCACACGGCCGCGGCGACGCCGTGGTACGCCGTGTTCGGCGGGGCGGGCGGGGTCGCGCTCCTCGGGGCAGTGGCTCTCGCCGCCCTGGTGGCGGGCTTTGCGGTGGGCCGTCGGCGGCGGGCGCCGATCGTCGAGCAGCCGCCGAGCAGCCCGAGGCGGGAAGAGAGACCCTCCGAGGGGAGCTCGGTCCAAGCGGCGGAGGAAGAACCGATGCCCACCTGGCCCCACCGACTGGCGGCCTCTCGGCAGAACACGGTAGCTCAGCGAGGCGCTTGGCTCAGCCACCCACGCTCGGTTGTGGTCGGAGGGCCCCCTCCGGGGGCCTCCGGGGAGTGGCCAAGGGGGCCGAACTGAGTCAGGCGCCCCCTGCTACGCCAACCCTTTCCCCCAACTTATCTTCCGCCGAGGACGAGGCCCCAGCCCGGACTCTAAGCGCGACCCGGGGGCGGCGAACCCGACCATTCGGGAACCCGGGCAACGCCTCTCCCCCGCATGCTTCGAACTGATCGGGACGAGAGGGGCCATCCAGCCCTCCTGCAGCTTGGTCCCGTTCAGGGCTCGCTAGCTTTCAAGCCCTACAGCCCTTGGGACGGGTGCGATGACCTCCAGGAAGGTGCTCGACTGGCTCCTCGAGGAGAACCAGCCCTCGGTCCGCTACCGCACGCTGACGGAACTGCTCGGTCGACCCCAGAGCGACCCTGAAGTGCGGGAGACGCGGAAGAGGATTCCCGAGGTCGGTTGGGCCGCGGACATTCTCACGGAGCGGAATCCCGGCGGGTGGTGGGTGCGGCCGGGGAATCACTACCACCCGAAGTACGTCTCGACGAACTGGAAGATGCTCGTCCTCTCCGACCTCGGGCTCACGCGTCAACTGCCCGCGATCCGAGACTCGTGCGAGCTCTGGGCGCGTACCAAGCCGGTCCAGCGGGGGGAGCCCGGGGCCCACCTACCAGGATTTCTCCACCATTGTGTGGTGGGAAACTCGGCCCGGGCCATGATCCGATTCGGCTACGTCGATGACCCAAGGGTCCGCGAGGGTTTGGAATGGCTCGTCAGGACGGCGCACCCGAAGGGCGGCTGGACGTGCTGGTCGTTCGCGGACGGACCCTCGCCCGGTCGCACCCTCGACTCGTGGGAGGGCCTGAGCGCTTTCGCCGCCTACCCCCGCTCGAAATGGACTCCCGTCATGAAGGCCTGCGTTGAGCGGGCGGCCGAGTTCTACCTGGACCGGGAGTTGCACCGGCAGGGGGAGCGGTACGCCCCGTGGTACCGCTTCCACTACCCGGTCCACTACTACTACGACCTTCTCGTGGGTCTCGAGCTTCTCACCTCGCTGGGGTACGGCCGCGACCCCCGGCTCCGGTACGCCCTCTCCGTCCTCGAGGAGAAGCGGCGGTCCGACGGGCGCTGGAACCTCGACGCGGTCCACCCCGACGTGGAGGGCAGCGTAGCACGGTATTACGCCGAGCATCCGAAGGACCGGCCGACCCCGTTCGCGCTCGAGGGCGTCGGCCAGCCGAGCAAGATGATCACCCTCCGTGCGCTCCTCGTGCGTGAGCGGGCGGAATCCTGACGCGAGCACGCCCGGGTCCTTCCCGGAGCAAGGCAAACCAGCAGAAGGACTCCGGGAGCCTGCGGATCGGCCCGCCCGACGGACGAGGAAAGGTCCGCACAAGTCAGATGAGGTGAAGGGGCATGGAACCCATCGTGCGGTTCCCACACCACCCGGGAAAGCATCTAGAGGAGCCGCTGTTCACTGCCTTGGAGTACCACCAGTACGAGGCGAGCCTCACTGGAGTCCCGGCCCCGAGGCCCCCCCGGAGCGTCGTTCTATGGTACGGTCGTCGGTGGCGAGGGTATCTCCAACGGAGGTTCGCGGGTGCCTTCGACCCAAGATGCGGCGTCTACCGGGCGAACGACGAGGTCGGTGTCTCGCTAGTCGGTGGCCCCGGGGCGCCCCTCTCCGCCATCATCGTCGAAGAGCTGGCGGCGCTGGGGGTGCGACGGTTCCTCATCGTGGGAATGGCAGGGTCTCTCCAACCAGACCTCCGCGTAGGGTCCCTCGTCGTCTGCACCAAGGCCCTTCGCGACGAGGGCACCTCCCACCACTATGCGAGGCCCAGCCTCTTTGCCCAACCCTCCCCTCGGCTTACCGCGACCTTGCGGAGCACGCTGGAACGCGAGGGAACTCCCTTTGCCCAGGGTCCGTCGTGGACCACGGACGCGCCGTATCG
>JASHYQ010000177.1 GCA_030042955.1 Thermoplasmata archaeon | reverse complement strand
GATCCGGAACGACGGGGCGCCGAGGGTCCTGGTACTCTTCGTCGCCCCGGGCGCCTCGAGGTCCAAGGGCTTATGGACGCCGCCCCCTCCGTCGGCCCTCAGATGGATGGCGAGCCGACCTTCCCGAGCGAACCCCCAAGGACCCGCGCGAGGCTGACGCTTCCGGCCATCTCTCGGCACCTACGTGCGCCCCGACGATGGCGCGGCGGGCCGGCCTGGCTCGTCATGATCGCGGACGTGGACGCGGCCAGCATTCTGACCGCGTTGGCGTCAGGCGCGAGCTACCGGTACGACCTCATCTGGTTCCTGGTCGTTCTCACCCTGCCCCTCTTCTTCATCCAGGAGGCGTCCGGCCGGCTCGGGTCGGTCGCGGGTAAGGGGCTGGGGGAACTAGCCCGAGAACGGTTCCCTCCCCGGATCGCCTCGACCGCGGCGATCTCCATGGCCGCCGGCGACGTCGCAATGTACGTCGCGGAGTACGCCGGCATCGCCCTCGGCCTGAGCCTGTTCGGGATCCCTCCCATCATCTCCCTCCCGATGGCGTTCGTGGCGCACATCGGGCTGGTCGCGCGGGGACGCTACGCCTGGGTGGAACGGGTCCTCATCGCCATCTCGGCTGGGGTGATCGTCTCGCTCGCGGTGGCCGTGCTGCACCGCGGTCTGCTCCCCTACTCCCCGTTCGGCGTCTCCACCCAGCCCGCCTTCTTCTTGCTGCTCGCCGCCAACGCCGGGGCCGTCGTCATGCCCTTCATGCTGTACTTCCAATCCTCGGCCACGGCAGCCAAGCGGACGACCGTGGCCATCTCCCGCCAGTCCACGCTCATCGGCGCGGTCGTCAGCGAGGGCCTCATGATCCTGGTGGTCATGATCGGCGCGGGAATCTACGGTTCCTTCGACATCACCACGGGATCCGGGTTCGCGAGCGCCGTCTCTTCGGCGCTCGGCCAAGACTGGGGGTATGTGCTCGGCGCCGGTCTCGTCGCGGCGGCCTTCCTCGCCCTGGTCGTGGTCTCCCTCGGCAGCGCGTGGGGGGTCACCGAGGCCTTAGGGCTCCCTCGCACGAGCACGTTCTGGATCTACGTGGTCGAGAGCCTTCCCGCCGTCTTCGTGCCGCTGCTCTTCCCGCAGCTCGTCGCGCTCGTCCTCGCGCTGATGGTGGCGATGGTGTTCATCCTCATCGTTCCGGGGATCTTCCTCGGCACCCTGGTCGCGGACCGTCGCGTCATGGGGGAGGAGGCCTCCCGCGGGCTCTGGCGAGCTGCATTCTGGGCAAGCCTCGGCTTCGTGGTCTCCGTGGGAGTGCTGGCGGTGGTTGTTTCCGCCTAAGGAGGTTCCCTGGCGTCCCGGACGCGGGAACCGCCCCGCAGTCGAGAGCCCGCCGCTCCGCACGTCGGCGGTCGAAGCTCGCTCGAGGCGGGGGCACGGTCGGCCGCCGCGCTAGGGGGATGATAGCGGGGCATGGATTTGAACCATGGATCTACGGGTTATGAGCCCGTCGGGATTTCAGGACGGCCGGCTCTGCCGACCGTTTTCCTGACTACCCTACCCCGCTGCGCGGCGGCCATGGAGGGCTCCGTATATGAGCTTCCACCCGAGCGAGTCGTCTTGAGTCTCTTACCCCACGGGCCGGGCTCCGAGGAGGGAGCGGACCTACCGACCGATCCCATGGAGCGCGGCGGGTCCGGCTCACGGGGACCATGGAGGAGGCTGCGGGCTCGTGCGCCGCGTCAACCACGCGTCGTAGACGGGCAGGCCCCGCTCCGTCCCGGGAGGGTGGAAGGCGGTGCGTACGAACAGGAACCTCGACTCGAAGGTCCGAGTCACCTCTTCGAGGGAGGGACGATGCGAGGGGCCGCGGGCCCCCGTGTGCTCTCGCGCGACCCAGGAGAGTACGAGGCTCCCGCCCGGGCGCAGGACCCGATGGATCTCCGTCGCGTATCCGGCCCGTCGCCGGACGGGCAGGGTGTGGAAGCATCCGTTGTCGACGACCCCGTCGAACTTCCCGTCGGGGAAGTCGAGGGCGAGCACGTCCCCGACGCGAAAGTCCGCCGTCAGCCGTCCCTCGAGCGCGCGACCTCGGGCGGCCTGGATCGCCCCCGGTGATATGTCCACGCCGAACCCGCGAAACCCGGTCCGGCACAGGTAGAGCACGTTGGATCCGGCCCCGCAGCCGACATCGAGGACCGAGGACCGAGGGGGAAGGAACCCTTCCGCCACGGCCCGGACTACCTGCGGACTCGGGTCCGGGTCGAACCACGGGAGCTGCTGGTAGGAGGTCCGTTCGTAGGTCGTCTTCCACGCGGCGCGGTGGCGGGCGGAGCTCCCCCGGCGGGCACGCATCGCGGAGTTCATCCCTCCCCGTCAGTACCCCATGAAGTACTCATACTCGAGGTCCTCCTCCGCGAAGCCGAGGCGGTCTCTGAGAACACCGAGCAGGTCGCGCGCCATCCCGGGAAGGCCCACCACGTAGACCTTCGGACGCTCCATCCCATCGAGCGCCGAGCGCACCCACGGCTCATCGATGCGGCCGGTGCGACCCTCCCAGCGCATCTTGGACTCTCGGGGCCGAGTCACCGTGTACCGGACCTCCATCTGTCGATGCTGCCGGACCAGAGCGTCGAGTTCGGCTCGGAAGGCGAACTCCTCCGGCGTCCGCGCCGAGTACAAGAGGACGATCGACCGGCTCGCTCCAGTGTCCGCGGCGTATCGCATCATCCCCCGGAACGGGGTGATTCCAATCCCGCCAGCGATGAATACGGAGTTCCTCGAGGGGTCGTAGAGCAGGTCCCCCAACGGCCCGATAACCTCCGCCTCGTCTCCCGGCTTCATGCCTTTCAGGGCCTCCTTGAACGGCGAGCCGGTGAGCCTCACCGTCACCGAAATGTGCCCCGCCTCACTCGGACTGGAGGAGAGGGAGAGCGAACGGGCCGGGCCCCACGGGTCCTGGACTCCGGGAAGGACAAGGCGAACAGCCTGGTTGGACCGGTACTGGAAGTCCGTTCCCCGCGTCGAGAATCGGAACGTCCTCGCGGTCGGGGTCTCCGGGTGGCTGTCGAGGAAAGCGACCCGGAATCGACGAGGAGGGGGTCGGGAAGGACCCTGCGGCAGTACGTGCACGACCCGGCATGGGACAAGGGGGGAATATTGACTGAGGCTCCGACAGCCTACTCACCCCGGTCGGCCATATAGAGGCCAATCTGTCCGCCGCAGGACCCTCGAGAACGTGGTCGAAATATCACCGGTACGGGCCTGGCACCCCGACCCGAACAAGGGCTCGGCCGACCAGCTGGTGTGTCCGGTCTACGACACACTCTCGGATGAGGAGCTCATCCGCTACGCGCACCACCCGTACAACGCCGCCCGCTTCGTACCGCGCCCTCGCACCGTCCCGCTCGACCGGTTCGTCCATTCCTCGGCCGAACGGCTGGGCGAGGCCTTGAGAGTCGGGGCCTACGTCCGCGACGACCGCCCCTCGTTCTACGTGTACGGGATTCGCTACGTACCTCCCCCGGACATCCTCGAGACCATTGAACCGGGCGAGCGCCGTGCGGAATACCTGCTCCTGGGCCTTGTCGGCACCCTCGACCTCGAGAAGGTCGGACATGCCACGGTCGCGCTCCACGAGAGGACCTTCGACGACCGGGTCGACGAGCGCGTGGCCCTCACGGAAGCGACCGGCAAGAGCTTCGCGCCGATCCTGGCCGGTTATCACCTCCCCGACCATCGTCTGAACGACCTCCTCGAACGGCTCCTCGGGCTCAACCGGCGACGGCTCTCCTTCGGCGGCTCCGTTGCCCCGGTGGCGGAGGCGGTCCTCGATGGGACGACGCATCGGTTATGGAAGGTCGACGACGCTCCGTCGGTCGCGGAGATCCGGGCGCTCGTCTCCGAACTTCGCCTCCTGGTCCTGGACGGTCATCATCGGTTCACCGCTGCCACCCGCCGCCACAACGCAGGACGCCCCTCCGCCCCGCTCGCCATGCTCGTGGACGGCCAGGACCGGGCCCTCCGGGTCCTGCCGTGGCACCGCGTCCTGCCTGCTCGGGTGGTCCCGTTCGAGGAGCTCATCGACCGGGCGCGTGCGGAGTTCACCGAGGTGACCCGGGTCCACGGGACCCCCAGCCCGGCCGTGGCCCTTCATCGCCTTCGAGAGATGCATCGCTCGGGCCGCCGGGGGTTCCTCGCGGCGCACGGGCACGAGCTCTACGAGGTGCGGGGGACTCCGACCGACCCCGACGTGGGCGCCGACTTCGACCTGCTCCACGGTTTCCTGGAGGAAGCCCTCCGGGTCGACCCGCACAAGCTCCTGTTCGTACGCTCGCCCCAAGCCGCGCTCGACCGACTCACGTTGGCCGGAGACCCAGGGCAGAACGGGACGGCCCTCCTCCTCCCTCCCCTCAGCGAGAAAGGCATCGAGGAGCGGGCCTTCGGAAGCGGCCACGT
>JASHYQ010000176.1 GCA_030042955.1 Thermoplasmata archaeon | reverse complement strand
GATGTACCTTCACGGTCTCAACGCGGGGCTGATGGCGCTCGCCGGGCTAGCAGCGGTCGCTCTGCTGGCACTGCCTTCGCTGCATGTTCGACAGGGAGTCCTGATCGGGGCGCTGATTGCCGGCATACTATCGCCCGTCGGCGCCATATTCAACAGCCAACCTGCGTGGAACGTCACCGCCGGGTTGTGGGTCCAGGTTACCGCGTTCCTGGCGCTCGACGAGATTGTGGTCCTGATTCTCTGGGGGATGCTGGAACTCTGGCGTGCCGGTGCCGAGAGGAGCCGAACGATGCCCTTCGTCACGATCGGACTGTGCGCCGGTGCCTTGCTACTCGCGGCCCTCCTGGGGCACATCGCCGGCACCATGGTGGGGTTCGGAGACCCCTTCAGCATCTTCAGTGATTATGCCGCGCAGATTGGAGTACCGTTTAGCGCCCTCGAGACCAGCGTGATCGAGAATCACGCCTACCTCATGATCTCGACCGTCCCGGTAGGAATGATCACGCTCGTAGCGATCCGATTCGGCTACTACGGGCTCACGGGATGGACGAAGAACTTGGCGCGAACCGGTTTCGTGATGATGTGCCTCGGCTTGCTATTCCAAGTGGGCTTGGCCCTCATTGAAGGGGTGGGGGCATTTTCCAACACCCTCCCTACCTGGGTCTCATCGTTCCCGTTCGTTCCGAGCTTTCTCGGAGTGGACGACGGGGTCAATGCCGTTTTCATGGTTCTCGGCTGCTCCTTCGTGCTGATCGCTCTCGCCATCGGTAGCAAGCGCGTGCAGGGATGGGGGCTCTCCTCGGGCGTTCCGTTGAGGATTACTCCCCTCGTGGCGTTCATCACCTTTGTCACCGTGACAGCTCTGGCCGAGCCGCCGAACGGAGAACTCATCGGCCCTCCGCCGGAGGCCTGGATTCGTCTCTTCATCGCGTTCTGGCTGTGCTTTGCGTTGATCATGGTCGTACTGGTTGCGGAGAACCTCGTCGATACCGATCGGAATTCTGGGCAGATGATGCGGATAGGCTGGACGGCACTCGCGGGTGTTCTTCTCATTTTGGGCGGCCTCACGGACTACCTGCAGACGGGCGCGTACACCGGCGGCTACGTGGCCCTGGCCGGAGTCGTGTTGATCGGACTAACGTTCCTGCTAACCGCCGGTTATGGATTGATAGGCTGGAAGGCACGTTCGCAGGCGCCAGGCGGTACGACGGAGGAGTCGCAGTGACGTCATCTTTTCCATCGGAGGCGTGGAGAGATAGAATGAGGGTTCCGCGCACGCTTCTACGGGGGTAACCCACCCCTTGTGGACCTAACCGATGCCTTTCGACCACCCTGTTAGTGAGTAAGGGGCCCCTTGTCCTCGTCTCGAGGGGAGGTACCGGCTCATTCCGGTTTCGGGGGAGTCATCTACACCCTTTCGGGACCTATCAAGATCCGACCGACCGTGATGATGTAGTGGCGAGGTGGGTCGCACGGTCATGCCCCGCCTCCGGCCTCGGATTCGCGCGGTCCTCTTCGACGTCGGGGGCACCCTCGTGTACGAGCCGAACATAGCCGGATGGACAGAACAGGCGCGCCGGCTCCACCTAGACGTCGACCCCGACGACCTCGGGGACGCGTACGTGGAGGTCCTGACGGAAATCGATGCAGAGCCCCGCTCGCCGGACCGGGGGGCGGCGACAATCGATTTCTGGCGACGGACGCTGTCGCGCGCGACCCAAAAGGACGTTCCTGGGAGCGCCGCGGCCGAATTTGTCGCCGCTGGCAAGGAGGGGTCCGCTCCGGTGCGCCTTTACTCCGACGCGCGTCGCTGCCTCGACCAACTGCGTCAAGATCACCGACCGCTCGGGGTCATCTCGAACTCCCATAGCGAGGCGCGGGTACGTCTCGTTCTGAACCAAGTCGATATCCTCGCCTACTTCGACCGTATCGTCTCCTCGGGAACGGAGGGCGTGGAGAAACCAGACCCGGAGATCTTCCTCCGTGCGGTGCGAAGGATGGGTGTGGAACCGGCCGAAGCGATGTACGTTGGCAACAAGGTCGACACCGACGCGAGGGCCGCCCAATCCGCTGGCCTGTACGGAGTCTGGGTCAATCGGGAAGGGTCCGGACCTGGAAAGGAACCTATCGAGATCACTTCGCTCCTCGAGGTCGCGACGTGCGTGCGACGAATCGAACGGGGTCTCGCGGTAGTCGGAACGGGCGGACCACCTTCGTGATGGACCGACCTCGAGGCTGTACGCGAGCCCGAGCGAGTCAGAGGGAAGGCCTCCGGACGTAGGGCGAGAGGAAGGCACCCCTTACGAACGCGAGGCCCTCCTTTGGAGCGTGCTCAAACTCCCCCCCCGGGTTCCAAGCCTCCGGCTCGAGGTCGCCCCTCGGGGTGTGAGCGAATCGCTTGGTTTCGACGCGGCCGCCGCTCGAAGGATTCAGAAGACCATGGTCTGAGTAGATTCGGCAGGCAGAACGATCTCTTGGCCGACTTTCCGGTCGGTGGCCAGCTCGTAGAGGAGCTGAGCGGTTACAACTTCCTCCCAAGCCGCGCCGGTATTGAGGACGATTCGCGTAGAATGTTCGTTGCGAATGCTCCCGTCGAGGACTCCCTGCATGAGGGGACGAAGCTTGGACCTTCGTTCTGCTCCCTCAAAGAGAGTTCCGGGACCGCTGGCTTGGACGACGCTGTCCGTCCACACCTGACGAGCCCCGTCCAAGATCGGGGTATCGATTTCGGGCCGACGGTAGCCACTGATACTCAGTAGCAACTTCGGCTCACGAAGCATCGGCCCGGTAACAACTGGTGACTCCGACGTCGTGACGAGCACCACGTTGGAGGTCTGAGCCAGGAGATCTTCCGTTCCCCCGGCGAGGACGACCTCAAGTCCTAGGGACGAGCGCGCCCACGTCCCGAACGAGGTCCTATGCTCACGGCTCGGGCTCCATGCGACGACTCGAGGGCGAGGGAACACGGCCGCCACGCATGCCAACGCGTTCCGGGCTTGATAACCGGTCCCGATGATACCGACGTCGTGGAGGGACGGTTGGATGAGATGGAGGGCTGCCGCAAGCGCCGCCCCGGTGCGGAGGTTTCCCACGAGTCGACCCAGGAACACGGCACGAAGTTCCATCTCCTTGTGGCCGTAGAGCGCCACTAGCTGGTCGCCGCGGTCGTGACCATCGGAACCGTACAGATACGAGCGGAACGCCAAGAGGCCCGATGTTGGAATCGCGGCCCCCATCCAAGCGAGGGTTGTGCCTTGAGTGTCGGTGCGAGTACGAGGGAGGGGGACCACCTGTCCGCGGCCGTCGGCTTGATACCCCTGTTCAATCCGTGAAACTACCCTTGGAAGGTCGATGAGATCTCGCAGCTCATCGTCGACGAGAATCCGAGTCATGCCGCCTCTCCTGGGGCTGACGGCAACGAACGTACTACTCGGTTGCCGTTCGCGAGTCGGGTCGGGGGCGCCCGAACTCAGGACTTCAGGCACGCCCTCACGGGTGTAACCCGCCCCTTGCTCCCGGATCTTGCGGTCGCCGCGTTCAAAGCGCGGAGTCCAGCTCTCCCGGGGATCGCTCTGGGGGCGGACGACATCGATGGGACCTGGGGTCCCCTAGGTTCCCTAATGTGGGAGCGAGGATACTGGTCCCCGGGAACGCCTTGAGCAGCTCATGTCCCAGGTGCGGCTCGTCGACCGACTTCGCCAGCCAGGACATCGCCGCGCTGCGCGGAAGGTGCTCGGCCTGCGGCGAGACCTTCACGATCCTGCGAGAGCCGTCGGTCTCGGGTAGCGAGGTGCCCGGCGTTCCGCCGGCTCCTTCGGGGACCTCCCTAGGGAAGGAACCCTCGGAGCGACGTTCGGGTGGCCGTCCGGAAGGCAGGACGGGCCCTCCGTGTCCGTCGTGTGGGGAGCCGCTGGCCATCCGCTCCTGGTCCGAAGCGACGGTCGAGGCCTCGTGCACATCCTGCGACTCCGCCCTCATCTACCGAGTCGCTTCCCAGCATCCCGAGTCCAGGGCGCGCCCAGGACCGGCGAGGCGCTTCGACGAGGACCGGCGCGAGTTCCCCGCGGCCCGCGCGCGACCTTGCCGCGAATGCGGGGGGCCCCTTTCGTTCTCCACCGACGCCCAGGGCAGGGTGACCGGCTCGTGCGGGAGCTGTGGCAATCGGTTCGTCCTGCCGGTGCGCCGGGGGGACCAGGGCCCAGGCTGGCGGGGCTACCGAGAAGGCGGGAGAGGGCGGCCCGGCGGTGTCCGGCCACGCGGACCCGGCCGCTGGCGGCGCGCAGACGAGCGAGGCGGGGGTCGGCGTTACGGTGGCCCTCGGCCCTCCGCCCGACGGGAGGATGAGGATCGTTCGACGTCTGACGAGTTGAGACGGAACCGGCGCCGGCGGCGCCCGCCAGGCGAGTGACCACCTTCTCACGGGACGTAGCGGCCTTCGGGGGGAAGACCGTAGGTTTCTGGTCCATTCGGGACCACCGGCATGAGCCGAGCAAACCGGCCCGTAGTGCCGCCGCGGAGGTGCATCGGAACATGAATGCTCGGACGGCCTGGTCCGGAAGTGGAACCGAGAGGGGAGCGCCGACCTCGGGCGACCCACGGTCCGACCCCGGAGTTTGCCCACGCCTCCTCGGAAGCATCAAGACCCCGCAGCGAACTCGACCCAACAAGGCGAGACGACGCTTGGCTCGACCCGGGAGAGGGAGCACAGCGGAATGAAGGAGTATCGGGTACTAAGGGAGCTGGAGCCGGCGCAGCCTTCGTGGGCGGGTGAGGCCACCCGCGACCGCCTCGAGAAGAGCCTCAACGAGCTCGCCCGGAGCGGGTGGGTGGTGAGGTCGTTCGAAGTGCGCTACGCGCCGGCGGGTTTCGCCTTCGGATACCGCCCCAACAACCTTGCCTACTTCGTTCTTCTAGAGCGGGAGAAGACCGAGGGTGGCCCCGCCTAGGGGGTCGCTGAGCGAGCCTCGCTAGTGTCCAGCAGCCACTCACGGTCCACGAACCCCTGCAGGGGTGCGGGCGGAGCGCGCTCGCCCCTTTCGACCCAGGCGCTTTAGGGTGTGGCGGTCTCGTGACCCTCTGGGAGAACCGTGGACCCCGAAGAAAGGTCTGGAAGGGACCGGGAGCGGGCCATCACAGCCCGAGAACGGCTCAGGTTCCGCGTCTATTCGGCCGTTCGCGACGTCGTCCTCCGCACCGACCTCTTTCGAACGCACCCCGAACTCCACGAGCCCGAGATCTCCGTCAACGTCTATCCGCAGCTCGTGGACGTCAACGCCTCCCTGACGGAGGGGCAGGTCCGCCTCCTCCGGGACAAGGTCCGGCCCCGCGACATGAACCGGTTCGCGGAGGAGATACAGGACGGTATCGAGAAAGCTGCGGGGAGTCTTCAGCTAGAGCTCACCCTCGATCCGGCACGGTTCGGAGGTTCCCAGCCCGTGGTGCTCGTCGGCGTCCCGAACGGCTTTCGGGCCGTCCTCCTCCGACGAGAGCCCGAGTGACCCGAGCAGCGGACAACGCAGCAGGCCTCCGACTTGGCCGGCGCGTGCGTATCCCCGTCTCGCCCTGAGCGGTGCGGGACGGCGTTCATCGTTGCGGGGTCGCTTCTTGGAGTTGACACGGCATCTCCGCAGGCGGACCGCCACGCGCCCTTGATCCCTACCCTATCTTGGCCGGCTCGAAGGGGTACGGGATGGGTTTCGGGCAGCTCTAGCCCCGCAGGGAGGGGGACGTGCGTCTCGGTCCGGACGACATGGTCCCGGTGGTCTTGCCGAACTCGCGGGATGAGAGGATTCCCGCAACGACGGGGCTAGCCGTGACCTTTCACTCCCTGCCAATCGGGCGCGGCCTCGGGTGGTGGACTGAGGGTCGCGGCAAAGACGTATACGAGGTCGTCGGATAAGTCGGTCGTACGGATGGCGTCGGTTCTTGCGGCGATCATCATGATCGTGGTAATGCTCGCCGGTGGCACTGTCGTGGGAGCGCTGTTGTCACCCTCCGCACCCGCGAGCTCCCCCGGCGTTCAGACCTGCCCGGAGGCGACGACCGTGACTATTGGCGCGTCGACGTACTGGTCCTGCAACGCGAAACTCGACTGGTCTGGGGTGGGGTTTGTCCCGGCCGAGCTGGCGCGCGTGTCGTTCCAGAGGGTCCTATTCGCAGTCTACGGCTACAATACCATGGACTGCGATGTCGTCAACGTGACAGGGAATGAATCGACCGGGGCGGCCTTCGCGTTCCTGATCTACCCAATTCCCCTCAATTGCGATATGTCCCAACCCACGGTCTTCTCCTCGGATGGGGCTGTTGGGGCAACTTGGGACGGTGGCGTGACCGGAGCCACTGGGGGGTTCGGGACGATCCAGCTTCTAGTGAGATCTAGCTGATGGGTCCGGCCTGAATCATCGAAGCTTTTCGGCGGTCTTGGAGGACGTCGATCCAGACCCGGTGTGCCGGGTTCGACCGGGCGGGGCGAGGGGGTACGGCGCGGGGAACCTGTTCTCTACTCACGACATGGGAAGGTCTCGAGACGACCGAGCCCGGACCCGCGGCGGGCTTCGGTCCGTCTTCAACCTCTGGCCGGAAGCCCTTGCCGGAAATGTGCTTCCAGGGCGGCCACCAATCCATCCCAGAAAACGCTCGCCCTTCGAACCCATTCAGACCTTGGAGGGAACTTCGGGACCATCCAGCGCTCCACGAGGACGATGGAGATCCGAGTCTTCTTGGGGCCCAACCGGGTGAGCTTGTAGTCAACAGAATTGAAGTCTGATTCATCGATCTGATCAAGGTGCCAAGCGTTCGGCGGCCGCAGACGGACGAGTTCCACAGCCACCGCGAGCTGCTTCGTCCTGGGACTGGAGTACCGGATGCGAACGACCCGGTCGGCCCGCAGCTCCATGACGCGGAACCTAGGTTTGGACCTCGAGTACCTACCGTCGTCGGCTCGATAGTCGGTGCACCAGTCGTACACGTAACCGATCGGGGCGGCGATGATCTTGGAGACCCGCCCGACGTGAGTTGCGTAGACACGTCGGCTGTTTTCGGGCATTGCGTGCGGCACACACGGCCGTCGGCTCTTGAAAGTTGGCCCTTCGATGCTCGTGCTCGCGAGGCAAGGCAAGCGGCGCGGGCCGGGGAATCCACGCCCGTACGTTTGGCAACCGCGGCTTGCTAGTGACGCGTGCGTCTCACCCAGCCGGGTCCAGGATTGGTCAGAGAGCCGACTATGACTTTGCGCGCCACACCACCAACGCTGGAAGGGGCATACCCGCCCATAATCGACGTCGGTCGGTGTCGCAGGTCCTAACACGTGGCATTCGGGTAGATTGCCCTCGGCGCGCTCTCGGTCTCGACAAGATTCGGACTCGGTCGATCACCGAACTCGGGCGGCTTTCTGAGCCGGCTCCGGTCGGAGCGGACTCTCCCTGTTCCCTCGCCGAGGCGGAGGGTCAGTTCGTGGTCGGTCCGTCGTTGCTCGGCGAGCGAGACGGCTTCTTCCCGCGCATCCACAGGACTAGCACGGCGACGCCGACCACGACGAGCACGGTCGCGACGATAGCGTAGAACGTAGCGGTCCCGAGGCCGATGATGCTCTCGCCGCCGCTGCCACCGCCCCACGTAGAGGCAACCCTCCCCCCGAGCCGGCCAGACCGGTCGTCCGTTGTAGCTCCTCATCACCCATGAGGCCGGTTCGTCGCTGGGCACTGGGTGATGGAAGGGGTGCAGCCGGGCCGGGATGTCGGGCCGACACCCCTTCCAAGGGATCGGAACCCGAAGCGAGGAGCGGGATCAGCCCGCGCTGCCGATGGTCCTTGGTCGCGTACCCTCCCGTGAGGCCGCGGACGGGGCGGTGGGGAGAAGGTTGTCTCGGACCTCCACAGCCTCCCTTCGATCGCCGAGGGCCCGCACGCGGCGCGCGGCGTCCCGTCCCGACCGGATCGCGTCCGGGATCCCGATTCCGTCATAGGCACTTCCGGCGAGCTCGACCCCGGACCCCTCGCCAAGGAGTCTCCGCACCTCGCGGATCCGGGCGACGTGCCCGACCTCGTACCACGCGAGCGCGGCCCGGTGAGGGAACACCCTCGCGTAGCGAGGGGTCGCTGTGATCCCCATCACCTCGCGCAACCCCTGTTGAGCGAGCGCGAGAGATTCTTCCTCCGAAGGAAGGTCGAGGCGTCCGTGGTCAACTCTCAGGAACACGCGGAGTGCCACCTGCTCCGAGCCGTCTTCGGCGCGGTTCCATTTCGCCGAGAGCCACGTGAAGGCCGAGACCGGTAGGCCGCTCTCGCGCGGGACCAGGATGCCCGAGCCGTCCAGGGGGATCGGTACCTCCGCTCGGTCAAAGACGACGGCCACGACCACGAGGCTCTCCATCCGCACGTCACCGAGGCGTGCCGCGGCGGCCGGGGATTCCCGGGCGATGAGCCGGCTCGCCACCGGAGGGGGGACGGCGAGGACGACCCTGTCGGCGACGACCGATCGTCCGTCCGCGAGCGCGACGGTGAAGCGGCCCTGCTCCCGGCGGACCTCGAGGACAGGGTGGTCCAGATGCACCCGCGCGCCCACGAGACGGCCCGCCAGCGTCCGGGGAAGCTCTTCCATCCCTTCTCGCAGAGAGGCGAACGGCCCTGCGAACGCGCGGACTGAACGGCCCCGTGTCGGCGGAGGTGCGGGCGGCTCCGGGGGTGACGTTTCGGCGGGGCCCGGACCACTCGCGACCCACCGAGGGGGCAGAATGCTCGCTACCGCCGACGCGCTCAGCAGATCGAGCGGCGCGGGGTGCACCCCGGAGACGAACGGCTCGAGCAGCCACTCCACGGCCTCGTCGCCGAATCGTGAGCGTAGCTGGGGCCCAAGGGCAGACTGTGCGTCGGCGCGGATCGGACGGAGGTGGACCAGCACCCCGCCCAGCACCATCCGAAGCTTACCGGACCGCGAGAGCAGCGTCGAGGACAGCAGGGACCGTAGCGACGTCCACCGAGCCGGTCCGAAGATGGCGGGGATCCGGTGGAGCCGGCCCCCGCGGTAGACGTAGGCCCGTCGGGCCGAGGGGCGGACGCCGATCACCGAACCTGAGAGGCCGAGCTCCGCACAGAGCTCGAGCGCCCCCGGTTTCGTGGTCAGGAAGCAGTCGGGCCCTCCTTCGAGGACGTGGCCCGAGCCTCGGTCCGAAATGATCGGTCCCCCGAGGTGCGAGGAGGCCTCGAAGAGATCCACCGCGAGGACGCCTGCGCGGCTCTGAGCCTCGAGCTCCCACGCGGCGGCGAGACCCGTGATGCCGCCGCCGACGATGACCACCCGTGGCGGTTCGACCGGGCCGGGCGCGCGCGAAGCGCTCATCGGCCGTGGGCCCGCTCCGACCGGTCGACGACGTCGGCGAGAACCTCCGCGAACCGGGGAAGGTCGTTCGGCATCGCGGTCCTCTCGAACCGGAGGCCCAGGGAGTCCGCGACCTGTCGCGCCTCGATGTCGATGTCGAAGAGGACCTCGAGGTGGTCGCAGACGAAGCCGTGGGGGCAGACGACGACCGCCACGGTGCCGCGGGCGCGCTCCTCCTTCAGCACGTCGCGAAGGTCGGGTCCGAGCCACCGGTCGTTGGTCCGTCCGGCGCTCTGCCAGGCAAGGGCGTACCGGTCGGAGGGGAGGCCCGCGCTATCGGCGATGGCCCGGGCGCCTTCGCGCAGCTGCTCCCGGTACGGGTCCCCCTCCGCGACCCGCGATACGGGGAGGCTGTGCGCGGTGAACAGCACGCGGCTCCCGGCGGAGACGCCGGGGGAAAGGCGCGCGATCGTCTCGCGGAGGAGGTCGGCCTCGAGCGCGACGAACGAAGGCTCGAGGTACCATCCCGCGAGGATCCGGACCGGGGTCGACCGGCCCGCGGACTGGAGCGCCGCGTCGATCGGCCGGCGGTACCCCTGGTCGACGAACCCCGACCGATGCGGGGCGAGCACGACCGCGAGGAGCTCGTTCGCGCCGTCCTTCAGGAGCGAGCCGACCTCCTCGCCAATGTACGGCGGGGTGTGGCGGAAACCGAAGTGGACCGAGTAGGTCCCGGGCTCGTGCCGCCGGTCGAGCTCGTGCTGGAGCCGTCCGGCGAGCGAGGAGGTGAGCGCCCGGAGGGGCGAGCGGCCCCCGATCGCTCGGTACCGTTCGGTGAGCTCCTCGAGGAGCGTCGGTGGGGGTGGGCTCCCGCGGACGTGCGTGTAGTACCCCGGAAGCTCTTCGATCGACTCGGCTGCGCCGTGGGCCATCAAGAGAACGGGACGAGGGTCGTTCGCGTTCACGTCGCTGCCATCTCCGGCCGGAACGGGCAGGCTGGGTCCTCGGCGAGGATGTCGCCCGTCACGGCGTAGGCGCGCGCGCGCGAGCCGCCGCAGACCTCCCGGAACGGGCACCGGCCGCACCGCCCGCGCAGCTGGCTCGCATCGCGCAGGACGCGGAAGAGCGGGCTCTCCCGGTAGATCGCGCTGAACGGCTCCCCCCGGACGTTCCCGGCCGCGAGCGGAAGGTAGCCGTTCGGAGCGACGTTGCCGAGATGGTCGATGAACGCGAAGCCGCGCCCTTCCTTCACGGCCGGGCCTTCCGGCCGCTGTCCGGGGCCGGCGAGCTCCTCCCGAACCCGTCGGAACTGGGGGGCTGCGACCGTGGTGATCCGGTAGGGAGCGGTCGGGGCGTGACGGGCGAGCCAGACGAGGGCCGACTCGGTCACCTCGGCCGAGAGGGCGGGGAGGTCGCGGGCCCTCCCGGTCCCGATCACGAAGAAGAGCTCCCAACGTCGCGCACCGAGATCGCGGACGAGCGCGGCCATCGACTCTAGCGAGCCCGGGGTCTCGGCAGAGACCGAGGTGTTGACCTGGAGGGGGAGGCCGTGGGCCACGACCGACCGCGCGGCCGCCAGGGACGCTTCGAAGGTACCGGGGACGCCGCGGAAGTGGTCATGGACCTCAGCCGTAGGCCCGTCGATGCTGATCGAGACGGTGTGCACCCCGGCCCGCGTCCATCCGGCGATTACGCCGTCGGTGAGACGCGGCGTCACGCTGGGGGAAACGGCCGTGACGAGCCCGAGAGAGACCGAACGGGCCAGGATCTCCGAGAGGTCGGGCCGTTCCGTCGGGTCCCCGCCAGTGAAGATCATGATCGGTCGATGAGGACGCAGGTCTGCGACCTCTTCGAGCACCCGAGAGATCTCGGCGAGGCTGAGCTCACCGGCGTTGCGCGCCGGGATCGCGGTCGCGCGGCAGTGGCGGCACTTGAGGGCACACGCCCGAGTGAGCTCCCAGGCGATGAGCATGGGAGCCTGTCCGAAGTCCCACGGGGGGCGCGTGCCGGGGCTCCCGGGGGTCCGGGTGGGCGGGCTCCCGGGCCCCCCCAGAACCGGGTGCGTAGCCACGGTCCGCTCCTCGGGTCCGAAGGAGCCGGGCCGTGCACTTGAGTTGAGCGACCCGTCGGGCACAGCTGGGGCGGCTCGAGCTCCCCTCGAACGGCTCGAGAGAGGGGCCGCCTCGGGAGAGGTCACCTGGCCCTGCGTCGCCCCTATCCAGGTCGAGCTGGGGGAGGTGGACCGGCTCGTGGGCTGCTTCGAGGGCGCCTTCCGAAGCCATCAGTTCCCGCTGGTCGAGTCCCTGGACCCGCCGCCGTACGAGGCCGCGCGCCCGGACCCCCATAGGGGCGATTTCCCACGACGACAGCCGGCGTCGGAACCACCCATTCCGTGAACTAGCTCTCGGTGAAGCGAACGATGGGCACACGC
>JASHYQ010000175.1 GCA_030042955.1 Thermoplasmata archaeon | reverse complement strand
CTCAGGTCCTCGATGCGCGCGTTCGTGCAGGAGCCCAGGAAGACTTGGTCGACCTTGACGTGCTCCCGGACGACCTCGGGGAGCGGCCGGACGTTGTCCGGAGAGTACGGGCAGGCGACCATCGGCGGCATCCCGTCGACGTCGATGTCGATCACCCGTTCGTAGCGGGCGTCCGCGTCGGGCTGGAGCGGGTGCATCGCGTGCTTGGCGATCGGAGCGAGGTAGTCGAACGTCGTCTGGTCGGGGGCGACCATCCCGGCCTTGGCGCCCATCTCGGTGGTCATGTTGCAGATCGTAAACCGCTCGGGCATCGAGAGGCCCCGGACCGTGGGGCCGGTGAACTCGACCGCTTTGTACGTCGCGCCCGTCGTCTTGATCTCCCCGAGGATTCGGAGGACCAGGTCCTTCGCCGTCACGCCCCGGCCGAACCGTCCGTGCACCCGTACCTGGAGGGTCGGGGGGACCTTCAGCCACAGCTCGCCGAGCGCCAGCACGGCCGCCATCTCGGTCGGGCCGACGCCGGCCGCGAACGCGCCCATCGCCCCCAGCATGTTGGTGTGGGAGTCGGTGCCGACCGCGAGGTCGCCCGGGACGACCCAGCCGTTCTCGGCGAGAATCTGGTGACAGATCCCGTGGTTGCCGACGTCGTAAAAGTGCGGGAGGTGGGTCTCGGCGGCGAACTTGCGCAGAATCCGATGGAGGACGGCGGCCCCCTCCGTCGAGGCCGGCACCCAGTGGTCGATCGCGATGACGACCCGGTCCGGGTCCCACACCTTCTCCGCACCCATCTGATGGAACGGTGCGACGGTCTGGGCGCCCTGCTCGTGCATCATCGCGAGGTCGACCTTTCCCTCGACGATCTGCCCGGGCACGACGTGGTCGAGCCCGCCGGCCCGCGCGAGCAGCTTCTCCGCCAGCGTCTCACCGTGGCCGTTCGCCCGGGTCACGTCCTCACCGGCCCGATGCCCACCGCGTCTACGATCTCCCAGAAGTCCTCGTCGGAGAGACCGGGGCGCTCGAACAGGCGGCGGTACGCCTCCAAGAATCTCCTCAGCTCCTCCTTCGAGCGCCCCTCGGTCTCGGTCTTGACGCGGTCGAGCAGCTCGAGCAGGAGCGGGTCCGACGCCGTGATCCCTCGCTCCTTCAGCTTCTCGACGATGGCCGCCTTGCCGGTGTGCTTCCCTAGGATCATCTGGCGCTTGCGGCCGACCACGTGGGGCTGGAGCGGCTCGTAGGTGAGGGTGTGCGCGAGAATCCCGTGCGTGTGGATTCCCGCCTCATGCGAGAACGCGTTGTATCCCACGAGCGCCTTGTGGACCGCGATCGGAACCCCCGAGAGCTCCTCGACGAGCCGGGAGAGCTCGTAGAGCCGGTCGGTCTGGATCCCCGTCCGGACCCCGTAGAGCGACTCGAGCGAGAGCACCACCTCCTCGAGGGAAGCGTTTCCGGCCCGTTCCCCGAGCCCGTTCACGCAAACGTGGGGGGCGCGGGCCCCACACTCCATCGCCGTGAGCGTGTTCGCGGTGGCGAGCCCGAAGTCGTTGTGGCAATGGACCGAGAGGTCCTTCGGCTTCACCCGCCGCTGGAACTCCTTGAGGTACCACCGGAACGTCAGCGGGGTCATGATGCCGACCGTGTCGGCGACGACCAGCCGGTCCGCCCCCTCCTCCTGGACCGCGCGGTAGAGACGCCCGACAAAGTCGAACGGAGCGCGTACCGTGTCCTCGGTCACGAAGGCGACGTGCAGCCCGGCGTCCTTCGCCTGGCGGACCGTCGCACGGCTCGCCGCGAGGACCTCGGCCTGGGTCATTTTGAGCTTGTACCGGAGGTGGACGTTGCTCGCTGCCACGAAGATCGCGATGTGGGTCGCCCCGCTCTGGATCACCGCGTCGACGTCCTTCGGGACCGTGCGGGCCGCGGCGAGCACCTTCGCCTTCAGCCCCGCGTGCGCCACGAGGCGGACAGCGCGGGCCTCCTTCTCGGAGACGACCGGGATCCCCGCGTTGAGGAGCGGGACCCCGACGTCGGAGAGCAGCTCGGCGATCTGGAGCTTCTCCTCGGGGGAGAAGTGGACCCCGGGGGTTTGCTCGCCGTCCCGCAGGGTCTCGTCCCACAGCACGATGCTGTCGGGGAAGGTCCGGCGGGACACCGTGGCCGCGTGATAGTCTTCGACGAGGGCGGGCTCCGCCATCGACGCTTCCACCCCTCGAAGCGCATTAACCTTTGTCGAGAGCCGACCCCCGGGGGAGGTCCGGGGGCGGTCGGGCGACGGCCGGCGCGAGCGCCTCGGGCCACCGGTAGAAGTAGACGTCGGTCTCCTCGTCATAGACCGCCGGGGTCCAGCCCTCGATCTTGTGGCAGTGGCTGACGACCCGGGTACCGGGGCGGAGCTCGGCCTCCAGCTTCGGCCGGAGCCGGGCCATCGCCCCCGGCCAGAGGAAGGCGGCGACCACCGTCGCCGGGTGGAAGTCGAGGTGGAAGAGGTTCCCCCACCGGAGCTCGATGCGGTCGCTCGCCGGCCCAAGACGTCGCCGGAGCCAGAGGACGAGGAACCGGAGCGGCTCGACCTCGACCCCTAATACCCGGGCGCGGTAAACCCGCGCCGCCCGGAAGACGATCGCGCCGGTACCGGCTCCCAGGTCGTAGACCAGGTCGCCCGGCCCGACCTCCGCGAGACGGAGCATCGTGCGGACGGAGCGCCGTGGGGTAGGCTGGTACCCTGCGCCGTAGACGAACGACGCGAAGACGAAGTAAGCCACCACCGCGACGCCGGCGAGCAGCAGCAGGTACCAGAGCGGGGGAGCGAGCGCCATCGTCCCTATCGGGCGCGGTACCAGTCGCGGTAGAGACGGTCCGCGGCGCTCCACGGGTCGACCTTACGGCCCACGACCTGGTCGAGCAGGCGCCGCAGCTCGGTGTCCCGCTCGAGACGGTCGGTGACGTCCCGGCCCACGCGGTCGCGAAGGCGTCCGGCGATCTCGGCCGCGAGTCGGCGGCGCTCGCCCGCGACGCGCGCCCCCGTCTCGTCCAGGAAACGCTCGTGGGCGGTGATCGCCTCCCACAGCTCCGGGATCCCCGAGGGCGTGGTGGTCGAGGTGCGGACCACGCGGGAGTTCCAGTTGTCGCGCGTCGTGCCCATGTTGGCGAGCTCCGTGAGGTCGCGGGCCGCGAGCTCCGCGCCCGGCAGGTCGGACTTGTTGACGTCGAAGACGTCGGCGATCTCGAAGAGTCCGGCCTTGAGGGTCTGCACCTCATCCCCCAAGTGCGGGACGAGGACGACGACGCTGGTCGTCGCGATCTCCCGAATCGCCACATCGGCCTGACCCGAACCTACCGTCTCGACGAAAACCACGTCGAACCCCGCCGCCTCGAGGAGGCGGGCGACCTCCCGCGTCGAGGCGGCTACCCCGCCCGCTTCCCCCCGGCTCGCCATCGAGCGGAAGAAGACGCCGTCGTCATCCGCGCGACGCTCGAGGCGGATGCGGTCGCCGAGGACGGAACCTCCCGAGAACGGACTGGAGGGGTCGACCGCGATGGCTCCGACCGTCTTGCCTTGGCCGCGGAGGAGTCCGACCAGGGCGTTCAGGAGGCTCGACTTGCCCACACCGAGCGGACCGGTCAGCCCCACCATCGGGATGCGGCCGGTGGCCGGGTACAGGGCTCGGACCACGGGGACCGCGGCCGGGTCGCCGTTCTCGACCGCGGTGATGGTGCGGGCAAGAGCACGCCGGTCGCCCTTCTGGATCGCCCGGGCCGCGGGCGGGAATCCGGCGGGGCCGCTCATGCCGCGCCGCGCGCGAGCCGCCGAGCGGTCGAGACAATCTCCTCGAGGGAGGTTCCGGGGCCGAAGATCGCCCGGACCCCGGCCTTCTTGAGGCGTCGAGCGTCCTCGTCGGGGATGATCCCGCCCGCGAACACGGGGATCTTGTCCGCTTTCTGCTCTTTGAGCAGCGCGAGGATCCGCGGGAAGAGGGCCATGTGGGCTCCGGAGAGGATCGAGAGTCCGATCAGGTCGACATCCTCCTCGAGCGCCGCCCGCACGACGTCCTCCGGGGTCTGGCGAAGCCCGGCGTAGATGACCTCCATACCGGCATCCCGGAGCGCGCGGGCGACGACCTTGGCCCCCCGGTCGTGACCGTCGAGCCCCGGCTTCGCGATCAGGACCCGGATGGGAGTCGGCTTCGGACGTCTCGCCATCGATTCCCCTTCGCTCTCTCGACCGGCCCTGCAGAAAAAAGCTTTCCCTCGGGTAAGCGGCGCGACTAGAGAAGGACCAGCAGGTCCAAGATGAGGTTGCCCCACCCGACCGCGGCGACCGCCCCCACGAAGAGGAACACGATGAAAGGGAGCTGCGGTCCCACGCGGACCCGGGTCGCTCCTCGCGCCTCGAGCTTCGCGGCGATCTCCGCCCTCCACTTCTGGTCCTCCTCGGAGGTCTCGATCGCATCCTCCTTGGCCCGGTCGACCGGGAAAGCGGGGTCCCGGACCCATACCCACCGCTTGGGCAGGTCGGCGACGGGCATGGTGAAGGTCGTGAACCCGTCGCGGAACCGGAACTCGGCTCGGCTCAGGTTCAGGATCCCGATCGCGATCGGGACCACGAGGGAGAGGAGCGCGGCATCCAACAGGAGGTCGACGGCGAACGGGAGCACCGAGGTGACCGGCTGGACCGACGCCGGCACCGGGAACACCGAGGTCGCGAAGATTGGGACCATCAGACCCGCGACCATGACGGCCTTCGCGTCGGCGCCACCGAAGAGCACCCCCGCTTCGAAGAGGCCGCGCGCGAACAGGACCGTGACGATCAAGGCGACGACGGAATCCGGGACGGCGGACGGTCCGAGGCCCAACCGGAGGACCGCCGCCCCGACGATCACCAGGACCAGGAGGTAGATGCCCAGTTCCACCCAATCGGCCGCCTCGGTCCCCTCGAACGCCGAGTCCCACGGGAGCAGGTGCTCGAACACGAACCCGGCGGCGACCAGCCAGAGGAGGAGGGGGATCCATCCCCCCGGCGCGATGGCCAGGGCTCCGAGTACCGTTCCGGCGAGGGCGAGCACCACCCAGAGCGAGTCCGGGACTTCCCGAATCCGGACATCCATGGCGGCGGCGACCCCGAGCCCCACGAGGAGGAGGCCCGCGCTGATGTCGAGCAGCGTAGAGTCCGGGATCGTGCTAGCACCTCCGCGGCACGGTTCCCGACGCGAACCCTCCTTGATAAGCCCGAGTTTGCGAGCGCAGGGGGCGGTCTCGCTTTTCTACGCACCGGGTCTTCTTACGGATGTATGGCCGAACCCTCTCCGTCGCCGCCGCCTCCGGCGCCGGTTCCAGTCGGTTCCTCGTCTGCGGGGTCCGCCTCCGGGAGGCGGCACCGCCGCTGGCTCGTCCCCGCGGTGGCCCTCCTCGTGGCGGTCGCCCTCCTCGTGGGCGGGCTCGTCGCGACCGGGGTGGTCCCGCTCCTCAAGGGACCGGCCAGTCCTCCCCCGTTCGCCCCGACGTTCCAAGGGGCGGCGAGCGAGGGGCAGCCAACCGCGAATTCGGTTCCGGGCGGACCGTGGGGGGCGGCTCTGGGTCTCGCCTCGCGGGTCCCGATCTCCCTGACCGTTCCCACCGGCAACCTCACCGGCGTGAAGGGTGTCGACGGCTGCAACGCCACCCTGACCTCCGACCTCCCGAAGGACGTGGTCGTCCAGGCGACCCCGGCCTCCGCCGGAGCCGGGGCGTCCGCGTTCTGGGTTGTCCTGTACGTCAACGACTCCGGCGGTGCGGTCGGCATCATGGTGAACGGGGGGGTTTCCTCCGAGCTCTTCACCCTCGAAGGCACGTCGTGTGCGAAGCTGACGAACTACCTCGTACCCTTCCCGAGTGGCTCTCCCGACTCCCCCACGATCGTCAACGTCGTGAACGCTGCGGGCGGGGGTGCCTTCCTCGCTGCGCACCCGAACGCGACCGAGATCATCGTGGGGGCGAGTGTCGTCATCATCCAGCCCGTTTGGGAGGTGGTGTACACGACCTGTACCCTCTCCCCCATCGCGAACAGCTCCGGCTCCGAGTTCAACGCCACCGTGATCGGGACGACCGTCGAGAACCACAGCGCCGGACCGGTGAGCTGCAGCCTCCCCGCGGGGACGACCCTCCCGACCCTCGCCGCCCTTCTCCCGGGCGCGCCGGCGCTCGGGAAAGCTATTTAGAGGCGCGGTCGGTCGCCCCGCCCCTCAAGGTTCAATGGTCGAGTACAAGCTCGTCATCTCCGAGCGCGGAGTTTCGCTCGCGCGTACGGTCGCGGACCCGCAGGCCGCCGGCTTCCTGGGTAAGAGGATTGGGGAGACCGTGGGCGGGGAACTGATCGGCGCGGCGGGCTACACCTTCCGAATCAGCGGCGGGACCGACAAGAGCGGCTTCCCCCTCCGCCCCGACCTGCCCGGTGCCCGACAGACGCGCCTCTACGTGGGCACGGGGTTCGGCTTCCAGGCCCCGCGCGAGGGGCAGCGCAAACGCCGGACGTTCCGCGGGAACACGATCAGCGAGGACACGGTCCAGATCAACCTCGTGGTCGAACAGAAGGGCCCCAAGCCCCTCGCGGAGCTCCTCGCGGCGTCATGAAGGTCCCCCGGCAGCCCGAAGTCAACATCGGTCTCGTGGGTCATGTCGACCACGGCAAGACCACCCTCACCCAGGCGCTCACCGGTGAGTGGACCGACCGCCACTCGGAGGAGCTGAAGCGGGGGATCTCGATCAAGCTCGGCTACGCCGACGCGGCGTTCTTCCAGTGCCCGAACTGCCCGCCGCCGACCTGCTACGGGGTCGACCCGAAGTGCGCGAACTGCGGGGGCGAGGCGAAGTTCCTGCGGGCCGTCTCCTTCGTCGACGCGCCCGGCCACGAGACGCTGATGGAGACGATGCTGAGCGGCGCCGCGATCATGGACGGGGCACTCCTGCTCATCGCGGCCAACGAGACCGTACCCCAGCCCCAGACCCGGGAGCACCTCTACGCGCTCGACATCATCGGCGTGCACAAGGTCGTCGTCGTCCAGAACAAGATCGACCTTCTCTCGGCGGAGGAGGCCGCGGAGAACTACCGCCAGATCACCGGCTTCCTGAAGGACTCCCCGGTCGCCTCGGCGCCGGTCATCCCGATCAGCGCCAACCACCGCGTGGGGATCGATGCCCTCATCGAGGCCATCGAGGCGACCATCCCGACCCCGGTCCGGGACTCGAAGAAACCCCCGTTGATGTACGTGGCCCGCTCGTTCGATATCAACCGCCCCGGCACGCGCCCGGTCGCCCTCCAGGGCGGCGTGCTGGGTGGCTCGCTGATCCAAGGCCATCTCAAGGTAGGGGAGGAGATCGAGATCCGGCCGGGCGCGAGCGGGGCGGCCGCCGGGCGCGCCGAGTCCCTGACGACGACCGTCACGTCCATCTTCTCCGGCGGGGAACAGCGGGACGAGCTCCACCCGGGGGGCCTCGCCGCTCTCGGAACCGGCCTCGACCCGGCGCTCTCGAAGGGAGACGGGCTGACCGGCCGGCTGGTCGGGACCGCAGGCACGCTCCCGCCCGTGAGCCAGAAGATCCACCTCAAGGCGACCCTGCTCGACCGAGTGCTCGGCGCCCAACGGGAGATCAAGGTCGAGAAGATCCGCACGAGCGAGGTCCTCGCCGTGACCGTGGGAACCACGATCGCCGCGGGAAAGGTCACCAGCGCACGCGGCGACGACATCGAGTTGGCGCTCAACCGCTCCGTCACGGTGTTCCCGGGGAGCCGGGTGGCGATCTCTCGAAAGCTGAATGCCTGGCGGCTGATCGGCTACGGCATGGTGGAGGGCGGTGGCCGATGAAGCCTGACCTCCTCGAGATCCTGCGGTGCCCGGTCTGCCGGGGGGAGCTCCAACTCACGGCCACCCGGACCGAGGGCGACGAGGTCCTCCAGGGGACCCTGAGATGCGACGCGTGCCACGTCGACTACCCGATCGACGACGGGATCCCCGACCTCCTCCCTCCCGACGAGCGGGACTAGAGCGCCCGCTCAGGCCGCGTAGTAGTAGGCCAGCACGGCGAAGAACACGACCACGGCGACCCCGATGGCGGGCAGGAACCACTGGATCGCTCCGCGAGAACGCGCCTGCACCGAACTCGCCACGGTAACGACCGGGATCGCGAACGCGAGCCAGTATCCCGTGACGATGGTCTCGTAGAGCGCATAGTCGGTGCGGTCCCCGTGCGGGTCCTCCAGAGCCAGCGAAAGGACCAGGACGACCGAGAAAGCCAGGAACGCGAGGCTCACGCCGGCGGCGTCCAAGTAGCCCTCGAACCCCCGCTTCCGACGAGGGTGGGACGTGCGGAGGAGGAGCAGCATGACGACGAACAGGGCGAGGGTGGCGACCAGCAGGTAGAACCCGGGCGTCGCCAGGGTCAGGTCGTACCCGCCCGCCCCGGGCGCTGCGGCCGACATGGACGGTCCCTACCGGGCGAGCAGCACGGCACGCGCGGGTCCGCCATCCCCGTTCTGGAGACGCAGGGGGAGGCACACGAGCTCGTACGCTCCCGGCGGCGCATCGGCGAGCTCGAGTCCCTCGAGGATCAGCACGCCGTTCCCGAGGAGCAGGTGGTGGACCGGGAATCGGCCGGTCGGGTCGAGCTCGACCGAGAGCGAGTCGATCCCGACCAGGCGAACCTGGCGAGCCACGAGCGCTTCGGCAGCGGCCGGGGTCAGCGCCGCGTAATCCGGAAAGAACGCCCCGCTCACCCGCCACCGGTCCGAGTTGGCCGTTCGGAAGAGGACCCGTCGGGTGCTCGGAGGCACCCGCGCCACGTCCTCGGCCCCCACCTCGTTCCGGGCCGGGTTGACGGAGACTACCTCGCAGGGCCCGTTGAAGTCCTCGAGGTCCAGCCGGTCGATGGGGAGCCCGTCGGCGAAGAAGTGCCGGGGCGGGTCAAGGTGCGTGCCGGCATGCGAACCGAAGGCGAGGGCGGAGAGGTTGTACGGGTCGCCCCGGTCCAGGGACCGGTGCGGGACCGACCGGAACTCCGGATCTCCAGGGAACGCAGGCATGCCCGCGCGGAGGTGCATGGAGATGTCGATTCGCCGCATCGTTCGGAAAGACCACGAGCTGACCGCTTCTTCCGTCGTTCGCCCCATAATGGTTCGGTTCCACAACCTCGCTTGGGCCCCCGCCCCCACGCCGACAGGGCTGCCGTTCGAGCCCAAGGGTTAAGGGGACCGGCCCTGAGCGAACGAGGATGGCCCGTCATCGGCCGGTCGACGAGGACGACGACGAGGACGACGAGGAGGAGGACCTCGACGAGGAGCCGTCCCCCCGCCGGGCTCGTTCCCGCCCTCCCCCTCCGCGGAAGAAGCCCCGACGGGGCGGACGCCCGATTCCCGTGCGCCGGTGGTCGACCTCGGGGACGACCGAAGACGAAGAAGAGGAGGGCGAGCCAGGAGGGGAGGAGGCCGAGAAGCACGCTCGCTGGCGACGGGAGCGGGTGCCGGTCTTCTGGCGCGCACGGGATTCTCTCTACTTCGGCCCCCTCGTCGCGCTCGCGATCGTCGTGCTGCTCATCGTCTCCCTCTACGCCTTCACCCAGAACTGGCCCCCGGCCTACGTCGTCGAGTCGCCCAGCATGCAGCATGGCCCGAACGACGTGCTGGGCGTGATCAATACGGGCGACCTCGTGCTGGCCGAGAAGGTCCCAACGTCCAGCATTCAGACGTACGTCTGGGGTGTCAGCACCGGATACACCACGTACGGCGAGTTTGGCGATGTCCTGCTGTACTGGCCCAACGGAGGCGGAGGCACTCCGATCATCCACCGGGCGATCATCTACCTGCAGTACAACCCCGCGGTCCGGGGGTACAACCTCTCGGTTCCCGCGAACCTGCCGTGTGGGACGGCGCCCGGAGACGTCTACGAGACCCCCGACACCCTGGGGAACTGCGCCACCACCAACCTCACCGGGACGCTCAAGCTGTTCGGCATCGGGTGGGCGGACGCCAACATCACCATCGACCTCGACCCGGCCGCCCTGGGAGACCATTCGGGATTCCTCACGATGGGGGACAACAACTTCCTCGGCGTGACGTCGCCCAACGCGGGCTGCTACTCGAACTGCGTCGGCTTGCCCGACCAGCAGGACGGCCTGAGCCAGCTCGTGCAGCCGTCCTGGGTACTCGGGGTCGCCCGGGGGATGCTGCCGTGGTTCGGGGCGTTCAAGCTCGCGCTCGAGGGCAACACCCAGTACATTCCCCCTCAATCCTGGCAGTTCATGGGGATCACCATCGTGGGGCTGATCGGACTGGCCGTCGGGATCCACTACGCGGTACGAGCCGAAGGCGTGGAGGACCCTCGCCGTCGAGAGCAGGAGGAAGAGGAGGAGGAAGAAGAGGAGGAAGAGGCACCGCCCCCGGTCTCGCGGGGTCGGCGGATCCTCCGCTCCTTGAGACCGTGGGCATCGGTGGACGACGACGAGGAGGAGGATGAGTCGATGCCGCTCCACCCTCCCCGGGCTCGACCATCGAAGACCCCGGTTCGCCCCCGGCACGGTCGTCCGCGCCCGCGGGTCCGGCGAGGTCCCAAACCGAAGCCTCGCCGTCCGTCTCCGGACGACGACGACGAGGACCGGTAGACTCGACTCACAAAACCCTTTAGAGCCGGGCGGGGTCCCCGCGGCGGGGGGACGACGCGATGCACGTGATCGGGGGCACCGCCTCGACCTCGCTCGCTGAGCGGGTCTCTCGGGAGCTCGGCAACGCTCCGTTCGGCATCCCCTTTACGAAACGGTTTCCGGACGGCGAGATGTACGTCCGGGTCGGAGGACGGCTGGAGGGCGAGGACGTCGTGCTCGTCCAGTCGACCCGCACTGACGCGGACCTCCTCGAGCTGATCCTGCTCGAGGACGCCATTCGCGAGGCAGGGGCGCGGCACCTCTACGTCGTGGTCCCGTACTTCGGCTACGCCCGTCAGGACCGACGATTCTTTCCCGGCGAGCCCGTCAGCGCCCGAGCGTTGTGCCGGGTGGTAGAGCTCGACGCCGACGCGGTCGTGACGGTCGACCTCCATTCCGCGCAGACGCTCACCCAGTTCACGAAGCCGGCCTACGAGGCGAGCGGAATCCCGGCCATCGCTCGCCTGCTGCGGGAGCGCCCGGTCGACGTCCTCGTATCCCCCGACAAGGGAGGGGTCGAACGGGTGCGACGGATGGCGCAGCTCCTCGAGAAGCCGTGGTTCGCGCTGGACAAGAAGCGGATCGATAGTGACCATGTCGAGCTCAAGATTCCGGCCGAGCTCCCCGGCACGCTCGAAGGGAAGCAGCTCGTGCTCGTCGACGACGTGATCACGACCGGCGGGACGATGGTCGAGGCGGCGAAGCTGCTGACGAAGAACGGTGCGGGGGCGGTCAGCGCCGCCTGCACGCACGGGCTGTTCCTCCGCGACGCCTTTGAGCGGATCAAGGCCGTCACCGACGAGGTCTACTCCACGGACACCCTCGGCAATGCGGCGGAGAAGGCCTCGGTCGCCCCCGACATTGCCGAGATCCTCCGCCGTCAACTTCCGTCGGACTAGCGGGGAGGGGCTGGTGGACCCTCCGCGCCCGGCGACGGCCGCCTCGGCCGACCAGCTCCTCGAGCTGTTCCAGGCGATCCGCAAGGAGCTCGCCCTCCGGCAGGAGTCCCCCTCCGGCGCCTGGGTCGAGAGCTCGGTCGCTGAATCCCGCAGCGGGACAAAGCCCGCCTGGTTCTATCCCCCGACCGAGGAGGGGGGTGGCATCTCCTTCTACTCGCGCCGGGGGCCCAAGGTCTGGGGACACGTCCACGCCGCCGCCGGTTCCCACGCCGAGGAACGTGCACGCCGGCTCGCCGAGACCCTGCTCGACTCCCTGCCGGCCGAGGTCGGATGGGTCTCGGTCGGCTTCTCCGGGTTCGACCTCGAGGAGGAACGACGGCTCGCTCGCGGGCTGGCCGCCCGTTCAGGAGCCCTCGCCGTCGAGCGGTACCAGATGGAGCGCGCGGTCCGTCGGGACGGCCCGCCACCAGCACCCCAACCCCCGGCCGGTCTCCGGCTCATTCCTCCGCGGGCGGCGACGGTCGAAGCCTTGGGCGACCTGGACGCGCGCGGCTTCCGGGGCAGCGTCGACGACCTCGTGATGGGTGGGACGCTCGAAGAGTACACCGAGATCGTCCAGAGCCTCCTCGACAGCCGGATCGGTCGGTTCTTGGACGAGGCGTCGACGCTCCTCTACGAGCCGACCCCCCCGCGTCTCGTCGGGGGGATCCTCATCTCCGAAGCCTCGCCCCGGGAGGGGGTCATCCTCGACCTCGTAGTCGACCCTGAGCGGCGGCGGCACAGCTACGGTCGCTTCCTGCTTCGGTGGGGGCTCCGCGCGCTGCACGCGCTCGGGTACACGACCGCGACCCTGTGGGTGACCGAAGCGAA